>DATKVP010000001.1:0-4377 GCA_035530015.1 Anaerolineae bacterium
ATCCAGGACCTGTACAGCGGCGTGCCGTCAGAACCATTGGACTCGTAGCTGGTCGAGGAAGCCATTGGCGCTGAGCTCGAGTACAGCCTCGTTCAGTCGCTCCTGGAGGATGAAGCTGTTCAGCAACGTCGCGATGACGTAAGGATCGTCGGTCACAGGCGGTCCCGCGATCTTGACCCCTCCGTGCTCGCGATGGAACTGGTATACCGACACGGCGTCCGCGATCACAGCATCTATCTCCGCCTCTGCCAGCATGCCGAGAGCTTCAGCTGGAGCAGGATACTGGTACAGCTCAAACTCCATTCTTCTGAGTAGCTCTCTCGCTTCCACGTCTCCCATGGAGCCCCACTCCACCCCGACGCGACGCCCCCGCAAGTCCTCGACGCTGGAGATGATGGTCTCCTCCTCGCGGACAACCAACACCTGCCCTGCATTGAAATAAGAATGAGAATAGGTCACGTCCTCTGTCAGCCTCAAGTCGAAGGGGAGCGCCGAGAGGATTAGATCCACCCTCTCCACTCGTAGCGCATCGTACAGCCCATCGAAGGAGATAATCACGAACTCTATGTCCACGCCGAATCTGTCGCCCAGTTCGTGGGCCAGATCGATGTCGTAGCCCGCCAGGTTGCCCCCTTCATCGAAGAATTCGAAGGGGGGATAGCTGGCATCAACTGCCACGCGCATCACACCTTCCTGCTGGATGCGCTCCCACGTCTTGTCCACTGCTGGCTCGCCGGGGACCAGCAGTACCCACAGTCCAGTCGCGAAGGTCAGGACGGCCAGCACGATGACCAGCACCAGGCTCCAACGTCTGCGCCTTCTCTCATCATCCATGGGGCTTGCCCATCACTGCACCGGCCCCCCGAGCCACTCCGTAGCTCCCCGGGCGTAATTCTGAATCTCCAGGTAGATCGGCTTGAGGATGAATGCTGGCGTCACCAGGGTGTAGTAGTCGCGGAAGTTCTTCTCCGGGGCCGGAGTCCGAAAAGACCACACTACGAAGCCCTCGCACCAGTCCCACTCCTTCACCGTCTCGTAGGCCTGGATGGTGTAGAGTATCCGCTGATAGGGGCGGACCCCCTTGGTCCACCGTGGGTGGTCGTTCCATCCCCCTTCGGTGATGATGATCTTCTTGTCTCCATCGCCGTTTTGCACCATTACTTCGTGGGCCAGTTCCGCACGACTGAAACTGATCTTGTTCTCCGCCGGAGGGTCGTCTGGAGGATAGACGTAGCCGTACGCATGAATGGCCAAGATATCGAAGTAGTCCCGGGCACCAGCATCGTACATCCTTTGCAGGAAGATGAGATCGCTGAGGCCCCACTCGTTGCCTTCTCGCGCGATGGTGGGTGCCAGCCCTCCGCTGAGGACTTGGCAGTCGGGATTGGCCTCTTTGGCGCGCAGGTAGGCCACCTTCAGCAGCTCCGTGTAGGCCTCCGGATCTACAGGGCGATAACCCCACTCGAAACTGAGGTTTGGCTCGTTCCAGATGATGATGTAATCAACGCGTCCCTCGAAATGCTCAACGAAGGCGTACACGAAGTCGCCGTAGTCCTGGTAGTGCTCCTCGTCCAGGTAGCGGAAAGTGGTGTCCTTGGGGCGTGCCCACTCCGGCACAAAATCCAGCCGGGCCATCACCGTGAGACCCTGGTTGACGGCGTGATCGACCACCATGTCCGCGTGCTGCCAGTCGAACTGGCCCTTGGCTGGTTCGATGTAGCCCCAGGGGAAGTACTCCACCACCCATGGCGCTCCCATCTCCCGTACGAGCTGGAGTGTGCGCTGTATCTTCCACTCCTCCACCTCGTCGGTCAGGCGCGTATGGGCCCCCATCTTCGGATTCACGGTCTGCACAGCGCGGGGTGATCCCATGAGGATGATGGGCTTGGGTATCGCGCCCGCAACTGCCAGGATGGCCAGCAACACCAGTCCTCGGACCGTGTGCCCCGCGACTCCCTTCTGCCTGATCTTCTCCAAGTGGCGTGTCATCTCCCCATGCACAAGGGAGGGATGGGCAGACGGGCCCTATCCCTCCCACCGTGATTTCGATCTTGCTTGCCGCGCTAGCTGCGAGCCAGATAGTCAAGGATGCCCCGAGCAGCCTTCTGCGCATCGGCCACCGCTTCGACGATCGTTGCCGGCCCGGATACGTCGTCCCCGGCAGCGAATACCCCTGGGACGGAGCTCTGGTTGGTCTCCGGATCGACCTCGAACGTCTGCCACCGCGTGGTCTTGAACCTCGAGTCTTCAGACAGCCAGGAGATGTCAGGCCGCTGGCTGATGGCCTGGATCATCATATCGGCCTCGATCACAAACTCCGAGCCCTCGATGGGCACTGGGCGCCGTCGACCGCTCTCGTCCGGCTCGCCCAGCTCCATACGTAGGCACTCGAGCCCGGTCATCCTGCCATCTTTGCCCAGTACGCGTTGGGGATTGGTGAGGAAGTTGAAGACGATCCCTTCCTCCTCCGTCTCCTCGATCTCTGTCTCGTCGGCCGGCATTTGCTCCCTGGCGCGACGATAGACGATGAACGAATCCGCACCCAGCCGACGGGCGGTTCGAACTGCGTCGATGGCTACGTTGCCGCCGCCGATGACCGCCACCTTCTTGCCCACTGTGACGTCCTTGCCTGAGTTCACGTCCCGAAGGAAGTCTATGGCGTGGATTACGCCTTCCAGATCCTCCCCCTCGATGCCCATCCATCGAGGCTCGTGGGCCCCGATGCCGATGAAAACCGCAGCGTACTCGTCGAGCAGGGCCAGGGCCTGCTCCTCCGATGTGATGGGAGAATCTAGGACAAGTTCGACACCCAGATCCAGTATCCTCTGCACGTCCTGCTTGATCGCCTCTCGCGGCAGCCTGTATGAGGGGATACCTGCCCAGAGCATTCCGCCTGCAAGAGGATGCGCCTCGAAGATGGTTACCGCGTGGCCAGCCTTGGCGCATTCCCAGGCCACCGTGAGTCCCGCGGGTCCCGAGCCGATGACGGCGACCTTATTGCCCGTCGGTGGTCCGGCCTTGACGCTGGCCTGACCGTAGTCAGCAGCCGCCCTCTTGAGAAAAGCGATGGCCAGAGCCGTTCCCTTCTTGCCCAGCGTGCATTCTTCCTCGCAGAAGTGCACGCAGACGCGGCCGCACGTCGCGGCCAGCGGATTGTACTCCAGGATCTGAGCGAGTGCCCCGTCGAAATCGCCTCCTGCTATCAAGTCTACGTAATCAGCAGGACAACAATGAAGAGGGCACGCCTCACTGCACGGGTTCTTCTTGCAGCCCAGACACCGCTGGGCTTCGGCGATCGCCTCCTCTTTGCTGTAACCCAGGGCGACCTCGTCAAAGTTCTGGATGCGTGCGCTCGCATCCTGAAGCCCCATCTTAACTCGGTCGAGCTGCATCTTCTTCTTCTGGGCCAAGACGACCTCCTCACGTCGTACTGCTCAGGCGAGCTTTCAGCGTGACTTCGTACCGGCCGGTATTATAGGCAGCCGGAAGGTCCTTGTCAATCTCTTCACCGCCAGCGCGGGTTGGCTAGCGCGGCACCGGTAGTCATCCGCATCCTGTTCTCCGAGGCGAGCAAACTGGCTGCTGCCTGCCCTTGCGGGGGCGAGCCCGACCAGCCCGCACCCGACTGACAAGCGTCATGGGCATCCAATCATCTATGAGCTATCTGCACCACATGCTCCGCCAGGTAGGGATAGTACTCGAACAGAGAATCGAACGACGCTGTCCTTCCCGGCGTGATGCGAGACGGTGTAGCGTATGCGAAACCGGCATTGGAGATCTTCCCGAACGAGTCGTAGAGACAGACCACGACTCTCACATAGTATGCGGTCGTGAGTCCGTCATTCTTGATGGTGCCGACCACGTGGTAGAGACCGTTATCGTCGAGCCGGGCGTAGCTGTGTACCAGAGTGAGGCCTTCCTTCGGCCGCTCCGTAGTGGGGTGCGCGGTCGCTCGCAGGCTGTATCTCTTCCAGTCGCCGGGGTTCTCCCAGACGAGAACGAATGGACTCCTCTGCCCGGGAGTCAGGAGGTCCAGCAGGGCGGAGGCTGTGCCAGTCTCCAGCTCCTTTCCAGCGTCATCGTAGAAGGTGACGCTCACGCGGATCTGATCCACGTTGCCGGCCATATCATTGTGAACCTCACCGATGAGACGCAGCTGGCCCAACTCATCCACATAGTCGTTGGTGCCCATGAGTCCCAGGATCACCTCCGACGGCTGCGGCGCCGAAGCCGAAGCAGAAGCCGTTGACTGCGGCGTAGCAGTAACTTGCGCAACTGTGTGGACGCCCCCACCTTCGGTGAGCTTCGCCAGAGGAAGACGCAGCCAGGAGTGCGTCTCGACGGCCACGCCTGAGGGACTGGACTCAATCTCGCCAT
>DATKVP010000002.1:0-7228 GCA_035530015.1 Anaerolineae bacterium
GTGGTGCCGCCCCAGGCGCGCTCGTCGGCCATCGTTCGTGAAGTGCTGGCGGGGATGATCAAGAGCGTCCAGGCGGACCACATCGTGGAGGAGAGGGTCGAGGTCGAGCGCGTCGACCTCTACTACCGTCCCGTCTACGCCTTCCAGTACCGGTGGCTGGCGAAATCGAAAGAAGCGATCATGGAATGCGACGCCCTGACGGGTAAGCTGCACGTCGGAGGCAAGACTTTCCAGCAGCACCTGGGAAAGGTTCTGGACGCGGAATTCCTGTTCGATGTGGGAGTGGATGCGGTGGACCTGCTGGTGCCTGGCGGGGGCATCGCCATTAAAGTCGCCAGGAAGGGCATTGACGTAGCCCGCAGCCGAAGCAAGAAGGGGGCGTAGCGCGCCTGAGATCGCGCCCTTTCGTTCCTCTGTGTGATATCATCCATCCTGTAAGACGCCCCGCGGGCTGAGGCGCTCATCTAGAGAAGCGTTCCTCGCAACTCGTCTGGCCCGGTGGTCTCCCTCCTTTTTCTCAGGGGGCGGACAGAACACGAGAGGGGGCGGGTCCTGGTTGACTTGCTTTCTTCCTGCAGCTGACTGGGCTCGAACCATCACGCTCCTACGATCTGTGAGACGTTCTCACCGTCCGCAAAGAAGTCGATCATCGATGTGCGAAAGATCCCCCGCCCCTTCGAATCTCCGATCTGGTCATGGGCACCATTCGTTCACTATTCCCGAGGCGTCTACGTGAATGGGTGAGGTTGTGACCGGTGGAGCATGGTACTCTATCTCCGGCCCTGAGGGTACCCGCAGGATGCAGGCAATGTTGCTGACGAGTTGACCAAAAGTACTTGACTTGAATGGCTTTTCGAGGTATAATGAAAGGCAGCAAAGAGATTCCACGCTTGTCTTGCATAGAGCTCACAGCTGGCCAGTCTGCGCCGGAAGAGTTCTTTCCACACGTACCCCACCGGCCTGACCAGCAACGGCGATGGCGAAGTCCGTTTTCCTGGGCAAGAGCAGTGAGGACAGGAAAGGGGGTGATCGAGGGCGACACACAGTTGTCTCAATTGGCCTGCCAAGGTCAAAGGTGCGGTTCAACGACACGTGTTGAACTCCCGTTCTGAAACGGGAAAAGGAGGCCGAGGAGATGAATTCGATCTTTGTACTGCTACTGGGAGCTTTGGTGATCGTCGTTGGCTATGGTTGGTATGCGCGACGCATTGACCGCAACATCGTGCAGCCTGACGCGGACAAGGCTTGCCCGTCCAAGATGTACATGGATGGGGTGGACTTCGCGCCCGCCAGCCGCAATGTGCTCTTTGGCTACCAGTTCAAGTCCATTGCCGCCTTGGCCCCGCTTACCGGGCCCATAGTCGCCCTGCAGTGGGGCTGGCTGCCGGCGCTCGTATGGATCCTGGGGGGCGTGTTCTTCATCGGCTGGGTGCAAGACTATGGTGCCATGATTATGGGCGTGCGCCGCGATGGGGAGACCATGAGCGCTCTGAGCTACAAACTCATCTCGCCCCGCGCGCGTACCATCCTCATGGTCTTCATCTACTTCTACCTGTTGCTGATCATGGGCGCCTTCGGTAACGCAGTGGGGAAGGTTCTTATGGTCAAACCGCAGGTGCCCTTCGGGATGATCGTTCTGGTTGCGATGGGCGTGCTGGCCGGCCAGATGACCTACAAGTGGAAGCAGAACATCATGCTCACCACCGTCATCACGGTCGTGCTGACGTTCGTGGGCATTTGGCTGGGCACGCTGCCGGCCGTGTCTGGCATCTTCTCGGCCCTCTACGGCGGCGCAGAATCGCCCCTCATCTTCGGGGCCAATACCCAGGCCGCGGTGATCGGCACTCTGCTCATGCTGCTCTTCTGCTACCTGGGCTCGGTGCTGCCCATCTGGTCCTTCGCCCAGCCGGTCAACTACGTGTCCTTCTGGATCGTCACGCTGGGGATGGTAGGCGGTGTGGTCGGGCTGGTGATCTGGCATCCGGGGATGGCAGATTTTCCGGCCTTCACTCAGTTCTCTACCGCCATCGGGCCGTTGTGGCCCATGCTCTTCGTTACCATCGCCTGCGGCGCCATCTCCGGCTGGCATAGCCTGGTGTCCACCTCTGGCACGGCTCGCCAATTGGAGTGTGAGACCGATGCGCTGCCGGTGGGCGGCGGGGCCATGTTCATGGAGTCGGCATTTGCAGTGGTTGCCTTCCTGACCGCCACGGTCGCCTTTGGCAGCTACCAGGGATTCCTGGACGCCGGTGGCTCAGCTGCGGCGCTGGGGGTCTTCGCCGGCGGGTTGGCCAGTTTCCTGAGCCACATCGGCGTGCCTACGGTGTTTGGCACGGCCTACGGCTCGGTGTTTCTGGTGATCATGGCTATCACCATCATGCAGCTGGTGGTGCGCTTCATGAGAGTGGCCAGCGCCGAAATGCTGGGTGACTCGATACCGGTGATGAAGAACGTGCACGTGGGGAGTATCGTGGCGCTGGCCCTGACGTTCATCTTCGTCTTGGTCATCCCCTGGTTGACCATCTGGGTGGCCTTCGGCGCTTCCAACCAGTTGATGGCTGGTTTGGCCCTGCTGCTGGTCTCGCTGTGGCTGATGTCGGAGGGCAGAAAGCACGCCTGGGCGCTGTACCCGGCGATCTTCATGATCGTCACTACTCTCGCCGCGCTGCTCTATGTCGCGTACACCAACCTGGTCATCAAACTGCCGGCCGCCCTGGCCGCTGGCAGCACGGAGGGGATCATCGCCACCGGCCTCATCGGGATCATTTGCCTGGTCCTGGTGGTGGCGGCGCTGCTGCTGATTGCGGATGGCTGGCAGGCTATTCGGCGGGCGCGGAAGGAGGCGCCGGCCAAAGCCTAGCGGGTATCGGCCCAATGTCGACGATGACGGGAGAGCCTTCTTTGGGCTCTCCCGTACCCTTGTCTGCGCCAGCGGGAGGTGAATAGTGACGCCCATCTCGGTAGAGGTCATTGCGCCTGTGCTCACGGACCTGCGCCACTGCTCCCATTGTGAGGTTATCTTTGCACAGACAGAGGTGGGCCCGCAGGTGCATAAGGAAGTACTGGACGAATACCCGCTCGACCTCAAGGAGGACTTTGAGCGGTTGTCGGACTGGTTGCTCGAATTGGCTCATCGCTACGGGGATGCTCTCAGCATCAAGTTCATCGATCCCCAGTCCATCGAGGGCTTCGTCAAGTCGGTGCGCCATTGGGTGCGGCGCTACCCGGCCTTCATCCTGGCCGGCCACAAGGAGTACGTGGGGTGGGACGAAGATGCGTTGGATCGTGTCCTGCAAACGCGCATCAGCGAAGAAAGCCCTGGCACGTAGGCCAGAGGACCTAGGCGAGGTTGGCTAGTGTGCTTGACTCCACGTAAGGGAGAATGTACTATTCCCCAGGAAGGTACTTCGCCGACCTGCCGACCACTTGGCTGCGTCTTCCTGCAGAAGCGAAGGAGGCAAGGATAGATCAAGGCTTTGAGCGAAGAGTAGATCCTCGAGGCTTTGGACGATGATCTGATCGCAGAGTTGGGTGCGGTGGAGATCTACCGTGTCCACGCCAATGCCATCACCGAGGATGCCATAGTGCAGGGTGTCCGGGCCATTCTCAGTGTCGAAGAGGATCAAGGATCTGGGAAGCCAGTCGACTCAGCGCGACGGCACCGCCACAGTGGTGGGCCGGGCAGCGGGCGCAACCAGTGGTCGGAGCAGCACGGTCGAGATGCTCAGTCTGGAACTGGCAGAGGAGCAGCAGGCCATCAAGGACTACAGCGCGCAGATCGCCGAAATCATCAAGGACAACGAGACTATCACCCTTTTGGAGAAGCACCTCCTCGATGAGATGGAACGTGCGCGCTGGCTGAAGGGCCAGATTCTGACATTGAAGAAGCGTGAGTGAGCGCTATCAACGGCTAGGGCGGGAGACGGCTTGTCGTGAGTGTAGTTGCAGAGGCGCCAATACTCGATCGGTTGCGCGACCTGGCGCGTGTCTGTGGGGAAGTCATCTACGGGATGACGTTCTACGACATGGTCCGCGATCTGAAGCGGGCCCGGGCCAGGTCGGAGCACCTGTTCATCTTGATCGTATTCGGTGACCTGCTGGGTGTGCCCATATTGCCTCCCTACTATTCCTTGCGGCTCCTGCCTTACATCGTGCCCTCCCTGGATATGTGGCGACGCAGCATGCTGAGGGAGAAAGACCTTACAGATCAAATCGGTTGACGGCTCAATGAGAGGACTGAATAACAGTAGGAGATAGCCAAATGACAGAAGAGAAGGAAGCCAGTGGGTTGAGGAAATTGGGGCTGAGTGCTCGAGACTTCCTGTACGGCATGGCCGGCCACGACATGACCCGCTTCGCCCTCAAGACGCGGGGCAGCATGGAACACCTATTCATCCTCATCACCATGGGCGACCTGCTGGGAGTGCCCATCTTGCCGCCTTATTACTCACTGCGGCTCCTCCCCTATGTAGTGCCCCAGATCTCAACCTGGAAGCGCCGCATGTTGAAGGAGCGTGACCTGACAGACGCATTGGCCTAGAGGCCGTATGCGGGCAGACCGGGGAACTGAAGCGGGTGCTTGGTGTGTGCCTGCCGGTGGGTCTGCACAGCAAGGAGGTGACTACCATTTCGCTAGCAAGGATTTTTGAGGAACATCCCGACCGCCGGTACATCATGTTCGGCGGCAAAGGGGGATTGGGCAAGACCACTTTCTCGGCCGCCACAGCCTACTGGCTGGCCAAGCAGGGCCACAAGGTACTGGTATTCTCCGTGGACCCCCAGGCTTCCCTGACCGACATCTTCGAGAGGGACATCTTCGGCAAGGGGGCGGTGGAGATCATGCCGAACCTCTACGCCCAGGAGATCGATGCCGATCAGCGCATCAAGGAGTACCAGCAAGAAATCCGACAGAAGATCTTCGACATGTACGGTCTGGACGAGATCCCGGAGGAGATCGAGAGCTATATCCAGGCAGCTGCGGCTGAACCAGCGATGGAGGAAAGCGCCATCTTCGACAAGGTCGTCGACATCGTGGTCGGAGCCGAATACGACTACTACATCTACGACCTGGTCCCTTTGGGCCACGCCCTCTACTATTTGAGCATGGCCAGCGTTTACGACGATTGGATAGACAAGATCACCTCGCTGCGCGAGGAGATGGAAGAGTATGCGCAGGTGGCAGCCGTGGTCCAACGGGACAAGGAGTTCGAGGAGGACCTGATCCTCAAGGAACTGCAAGAGATCAAATACCGGATCAACACGTCGTCGAGCATCCTGACCGACAGGGAGAAGACCGCCTTCTACTTCGTCATCATCCCCGAGGAGATGGCGATCCTCGACACGCAGAAGGCGGCCACACTCTTCGCCAAGTTCCAGGTGCCTTTGTGCGGGTACGTGGTCAACCGTGTTCTCCCTCTGGAGTTAGCGACGCAGAACATCCCTGATTACCTGCGGAACCGCCTGAAGATGCAGGAAGGCGCCCTGAGGAGAATAGACGAGCAGTTCGGCGGCGAGGTGCTGGCTCACATCCCCGAGTTCGAGCGAGACATAACCGGCCTGGAGATGATCGAGAGGATGGCTGAGGCGATGTTCGGAGGGGCCCGATGATCGAAAAGACAATGCGGCAGTTCCTAGGTGAGAACCAGGACATGAAATACGTCTTCTTCGGAGGCAAGGGTGGGGTTGGCAAGACGGTACTGGCGGGGGCCGCGGCCCTGTGGTTCGCCCGTCAAGGCAAGCGTACGCTTCTGGCCTCGACCAACCCGGTGCACAGCCTGACCAGCATGCTGGATCAAGACGTCTTTGGCGTCCCCACATTGGTGGAGGGCGTAGACAACTTCTACGCCTATGAGATCGATACCAAGGACACCATCGAGAAGTCCAAGGTTGAGATCCGCGACAAGATCAGCTGGTTCCTTAGGTTCGCCGACGTCAAGACCAAGGCCGACGAATTCGTCGAGTCAGCCACCATGAATCCGGCCTTCGAGGAGTCGGCCATGTTCGAGAACATGATTGACCTCATGTTCGAGGACGAGTACGAGACCTACGTCTTTGACACCGCACCGACGGCCAATGCGCGACGCCTCCTGGGCATGTCCAGCGTCTACTCTATGTGGGTCAACAAGATGCTGAAGAGCCGCGAGGAGGCCACGAGCCTCAGGGAGTTGCTCTCGTACAGCAAGAAGAAGCAGCAGAAGGACCCGCTTCTCGAGTATCTCCTCGAGTTTAGGGAGCGCATGGGGCGAGCGAAGGACCTCTTGACGGATGAGGCAAAGACGGCCTTCTTCTTTGTGACCTTGCCCGAAGCCTTGCCTATCGCGGTCATCAAGCGTTTCATCGCCTGGTTCCAGGATTTCGGCATCCCTGTGGGTGGCGTGGTGGTGAACATGAAGATCGAGGAGGATGCGGTTGGAGAGGAGGCTCCGGACTTCGTGAAGAACCGCTTGAAGATGCAGCAAGGGTACATGGAAGGAATTTGGAGCAGCTTCCCAGACGTGCGGGCGATTGTGCCCCTGTTTGAGACGGAAGTGCGGGGTGTCGAAATGCTGGGCCGCACGGCTGAGGCTATGTTTCGCTGAGAGGGGACCTGTTTCGGTAGGAGACCCCCTGCGACGCCCCACGGGACCTCACGGGCCGGACTTTGAGGACAAGCTATGAATCCCCATTTGGTCATCGTTTTGGCCGCATTGCTGTTCATTCTGGTCACTGGTGGTCTGTCTTTGCTGAGAAGAGAGGTGCCTTCTGTTCGACTCGTGGTGGAGGTGTTGGCTCTCACCGGTCTGAGCATCGGGATCTCCATAGTCACCGGCGCCAGCCTGAACCCCATCTTCTTCTTCATCTTTCTGTATCTGATCACCATGCGCTGCCGGGTGTTGATTGACCTGGGGAATTTGCTTTCTTCCTGGGGATACCATAAAGCGGCCCTGTCCGCCTATCGACTGTCTATGCGCTTGGAACCCGATCTCATCACCCGCATTACCGCTCTGGTCAGCTATGCCGCCGTGCTGGTCCGTGTGGGGGTCCTGGAAGAGGCCATCCGCATTCTGGAGGAAGTGCTGGAAAAGCATGGCGAAGGTATGCATCCCAAGCACAATTCCGCCTGTCACTATAACCTGGGGGTGGCCTACATGAGACTGGGCAACGAAAGCCGGGCGGTACGCGAGTTCAACGACACCATCGACGCCTGGCCACTGTCTCTTTACGCCACGGGAGCCAGCGCAGCCCTGGA
>DATKVP010000003.1:0-2044 GCA_035530015.1 Anaerolineae bacterium
GATGCCCGGGGACAACGTGAACCTGAAGGTGGAGTTGATAGTGCCGGTGGCTCTGGAAGAGGGATCGCACTTCGCCATCCGTGAGGGAGGGCGAACGGTCGGAGCAGGTGTCATCACCAAGATTGAGGAGTGATCGACCTGTCGGCTGCGCGGCAGGGCGTTGCTTTGACAGGACGGAGTTGAAATGGCCAAGAAGACGGCTAGAATGATTATTACCCTGGAGTGTACGGAGTGCCAGGAACGCAACTATACGACCGCGAAGAACAAGCGGAATGATCCGGGCCGTATGGAGTTTACCAAGTACTGCCCTCGCTGCCGGAGCCATACTGTCCACCGAGAGACAAAGTGATCCGGTAGCGGTGTGGTGATGCTGCACCGCAGGTGGAAGCTGGAGAGAATTGGCTCGTAGCGAGCAGCGTGGGGCTTGGAGGTTTGTCGACCGGGTTGTGCAAAGCAGGGCCGCTATTCTCATGGCGGTGCTTTTTGGCGGGATGACTGGGTAGAGAGACAGAGAACGGCGATCGGAGACAGGTCCATGGCCAAGAAGGCCGCGAAAGCGAAGAGAGGCAACTTCATACTCAGGTTTCTCCGAGAGACGCGTTCGGAGTTGAAGAAAGTGGTATGGCCTACCCGCAGGGAGGCGCTCAACATGACGGCCATCGTGCTGGGGGTCATGGTGCTCATGGCGGCGGGGCTGGGAGTAGTAGACTGGCTGTTCACCGAGTTGTTTGCCCTAGTGGTTCGCTGAGGCTGGGATGTCAGAGGAGGCCAAGACCCTGGCGGAGGATACCCAGGAAGCAGAAGTGGTAGAAGAGGAAGGGCAAGGCGCAGAGGAACAGGCGGCGCCACCTGAGCCCCTGCCGGCGGAAGCCCCGGCCGCGGAGCGGCTGGAGGAGGAAGCCACCGACGTTCTGGAGGAGCAGGCTGAGGCTGAGCTGGTGAAGCAGGTTGAGCCCGAGCTGGCGGAGCAGGAGACCGAGCCGGAAGAGGCAGGCGAGGCTGTCGCTGAGCACGAAGAAGAGCCCGCGCAGCAGGAAGGGCGTTACTGGTACGTCATTCACAGCTATTCCGGCTACGAGAACAAAGTGAAGAAGAACCTGGATAGCCGGATCGAATCCATGGGTATGCTGGACTACATCTTTGAGGTGGTCGTGCCCACCGAGGATGTGGTGGAGCTGCGGGATGGCCGTCGGCGCACGGTCGAGCAGAGGATCTTTCCCGGCTACATCCTGGTTGATATGATTCTGAACGACGAATCCTGGTTTGTGGTGCGCAACACGCCAGGTGTGACTGGCTTTGTGGGATCCGGCAACGAGCCTACCCCCTTGCGTCAGGAGGAGGCGGACTCTATCCTCCGCCGCATGGAGGAAGAGGCTCCCAAGGTCAAGGTCAGTTTCAGTATCGGTGACGTGGTGAGGATCGTCGATGGTCCTTTCAGCGATTTCATGGGTACGGTTGATGATCTGAACCTGGAGAAGGGGAAAGTGCGCCTATTGGTGTCCTTCTTCGGACGCGAGACGCCCGTGGAACTGGATTTCCTGCAAGTAGAGACCGAGTGAGTTCTTTGGAGGCTTGATGGCGAAGAAAGTAGCTGCGGTTGTCAAACTGCACATACCGGCCGGCAAGGCCAGCCCCGCACCGCCAGTGGGCACTGCTTTGGGGCAGCATGGCATCAATATCATGTCTTTCTGCAAGGAGTACAATGCTCGAACCGCCGGCCAATCGGGGCAGATTGTCCCGGTGGAGATCACGGTGTATGCCGATCGATCATTCACCTTCGTGACCAAGACTCCTCCGGCCTCTGACCTGTTGAAGAAGGCTGCTGGCATCGACCAGGGATCTGTCGACCCTGGCGGCGATAAGGTGGGCACGGTATCCAGGAAGCAGATACGGGAGATCGCCAAGTTGAAGATGAGTGATTTGAACGCCATAGACCTGGAGGGTGCGGAGCGCATAATAGAAGGCACGGCGCGGAGCATGGGTCTGGTGGTTGAGGAGGGTTGAGTGGCAAAGCGCGGTAAGAAATACCTTGATGCAGCAAAGC
>DATKVP010000004.1:0-2692 GCA_035530015.1 Anaerolineae bacterium
GCGTAGAGGAAAACGAGATACAAGGCTGCTATCATGCTCAGTCCACTGAGCCAGTTGAGGAGAGCCGCGATTCGCGAGTCCTGGACCATGGTTAGTACTCCCTTCCCCCAGGCGGGCCTACCCTTCGACCACGAAATCGAAAGTCAGATAAGAGACCACCAGGAAGATGATGTCAAAGGCCACGAGGAATCGCAGCCAGTGGGCAAGATCCGCCAGGGGTACGCCGTCGAGGATGCCTGCGGTGACCTTCGCTGCGGCCATGACCACAGGCAAGATGATGGGAAACAGTAGAACGGGCAGCATCACCTCTCGGGCCCTGCTATTGACGGCGATGGCAGATAGAAGCGTCCCCACAGCGGCGAAGCCGATGGTACCCAAGATGATGGTGAGCAGAAGTGGAAGCCGGATGAGATTGAGGTTGAAGAGAACCGAGAAGGTGGGCAGCACCAGAGCTTCCACGGCGGTGATGAAGATCAGGTTGCCCAGCATCTTGCCGAGGTAGATCACACCGCGGTCAATGGGGGCCAGGAACAGTCCGTCCAGACAGTCGTTCTCCATCTCCATGGCCAGGGAGCGAGTCAACTCCAGCGTGCTGGCGAAGGCGAAGGTCACCCAGAGGATTCCCGGGGCCACCTGAGCCACGTTGTCAACGCGCAACTCGAAGCTGAAATTGAAGATGACCATGACGAGGAGAGCGAAAACCAGCATCGAGCTCAGCATCTCTCTCGTTCGCAACTCGGACAATACATCTTTCCAGACGAGGGCCAGTACCTTGCTAATGTAACTCATGCCTTAGCCTGCCCCCTTGCAGATGCGCCCCCGGTATGGTGCCAGTAGGCCTGCCGCAGGTCCTCCAGGGTCAGGGACGCGTCCTCGGTCTGGTAGGCGATTTGCCCCTTGGCCAGGATGGCTACCTTGTCGCACAGGTCCAAGGCCCTCTGGAGATCGTGGGTGGTCATCACGACGGTGCGGGCTTCTGTGGTGATGGACTGTAATAGCTGGCGCAGCATCTCGGCGGCCTGTTGATCGAGGCCGGTGTAAGGCTCGTCCAAGAGCAGGAGTGACGGTTGGTGGATGATGGCTCTGGCGATGGAGAGACGCTGCTGCATGCCGCGCGAGAGGGTCCGCGCGGGGTCATGGCGACGTGCCTTGAGGCCTACCAGATGGAGCAGTGTCTCTACCCGCTCCTCGACAGCGGGCACATCGTAGAGCTTGCCATAGAAAGTGAGATTCTCTTCGATGGTCAGCTTGGGGTAGGTCAGGGATTGATGGGAAACGAAGCCTATGTGACGTCGGATCTCCGCGCTCCGCGAGGCCAGGTCGAGCCCATTGATGCGCACCAGTCCGCCCGTAGGCTTGAGCAGGGTGGCCAGGATGCGGAGAAGCGTCGTCTTGCCAGCGCCGTTGGGGCCGACCACAGTGAGGAACTGACCCTGCCTCACCTCCAGATTGACGTTTCGGAGGGCATAGGTGTGGCCATAGGACTTCACCAGGCCCTCGACCTGGATCATCTATCGCTCCTCTCTGCTGGTCTCCAGGAACGGGTAGACCAGAGCCAGGAAGACGCCCAGAGCGATAACCCCCACCACGGACCAGGTGAGCAGTGGGGGAGCCGCCGCCGGGGGCACTGAAGGCTGGGGCATCGCCTCCGTAGGCAGGTTGGTGAAGTGCAGTACGACCTCATCAGTTGGGGTCAGACTTCGTGCGGCCAGGTGAAGATAGTCACCCCCCTGGATTGACAGCGGTTCGCCCTGGGTCAGTCCAGGGGCAGTGACCTGCACCCCCACATCGGCGACCAGAACGTCGAAGGAGCTGGTGGGATGGGCTATCTCTCTCACCAGGTCGTAGGTCGTCGAGTCGTGACTGAGCGAGTAGGAAAGCACGAACTGTGTGGAGCCGGGGACGAGCGGATAAGTGGAGGCAAAGCCCGTGTCGGTCTCCGCTGTGCAGCACCCCATGAACCCATCCGCGAGTTCTACAGCAGAGGCGCCCTGGGGCAGAGGAAAGTCAGCCGTTACTTCTCCCTCCTGCCCGGTGGGGCCGACGTACGTCAAGTTTCCACCGTTGGAGAAGATCTGCACCTCCCGCACGTAGATGATCCCGGGCTCAAAAGCGACGATGAAGTGGGCTCGTTCTACCGATATGTCTGCGCTGCTCGTGGTCGATTCGTACACGCTCAGCGGTACGGAGAGGAAGTCCTCTCCCGGAGGGAAGGCCACCACATCGCTCTCATAGAGCACCCCCTTGTACTCCACTTCGAGCCTGTAGGCCCGCTCCTCCGTCTGAAGGCCTTCGAAGCGGAATTGGCCCGAGCCATCTGCGGTGGTCTCCAAGGAGCTCTCGGCCTTGTCTTTCACCAAGGCCCAGAGGGTGACGAGTGCCCCTTCGACTGGCGCGCTCTGCAGCGAACCGTTGACGACTTGACCCTCGATCACACCGGACCCTTGGGCCCAGGCCCCCGTGGTCGTGGCCAGCAGCAGGAGAATTGCAGTTATGATGGTGATCCGGATGCGCATCTTATCCCTCCTCGGCCGTCCGTCGCCTTCTGGGACAGGCGGCTATGGTCGCGCCCGCGAGCAGCACTCCACCGCCAATCCAGATCCAGGTGACCAGAGGGTTGATGACCATTTGGAAGGCCGCCACACCATCCTCGTCCAGGCTAGCCAGGATCACGTAGAGGTCTTCCTTGAGA
>DATKVP010000005.1:0-3139 GCA_035530015.1 Anaerolineae bacterium
GGAGATCAGCTACGTCCATGCCGAGGGCTATGCGGGGGGAGAGCTCAAGCATGGCCCCATTGCCATGTTGGACTCAGGATTCCCTGTGTTTGCGATCGTGCCTCGTAGTGCGACGTACGAGAAGCTGCTGAGCAATATCCAAGAGGTCCGTGCGCGGCAAGCTGATGTGCTCGCGGTCGCCACACTGGGGGACGAGGGGATCCGAGCCCTTTCAGAAGAGGTGTTGTACATCCCTGACACTCGAGAGGCTCTGAGTCCCGTCCTGGCCATCGTCCCGCTTCAGCTATTCGCCTACTACGTGGCTGTCGCGCGCGGCTGCGATGTGGATCAGCCGCGCAATCTGGCCAAGTCCGTGACCGTGGAGTAGTCAGGGCGTGCCCATAGGAGCAATGGACATATCGACCGGGGATGAGGTGTGGTCGAGCAAGCGTACTGACTGTAACCCGGGTTCCGCATCTGGGAGTCTCGTGCTCCATGGGGGAGCCACGTATGCGTGGAGCAGCAGATAGCATGTTCACGGCGGTACACTTAGCACTGCGGGAGATGTTGCGCAACTGGACCAGATACCTGTTGTTCAGCCTGGTCGTTGCTCTGATCACCGTGCTGGTGCTCTTCGTAGCGGCCCTCGGGAGTGGTCTGCTGGGGGGGATCAGCGAGTACTTCGAAGCCCTGGACGCCGATTTGCTGGTGTACCAGGATACCGCGCGTCGCGTGGCCTCGAGTAGCCGCGTCGGCTGCGACGCGCGCGGGGCCATCCGCAATGTCGACGGTGTTCGGGATGTGGGTGGGCTTGCCTTTTCCAGCGTATCCATCGTGCAGGGTGAGAGTGCCGATCTCTTGGACATCTCTCTGGTTGGGGTCGAACCCGGCAAACCCGGGGAACCTCCAGTCGTGGCGGGCCAGGGGTTGAGGCGCAAGCAGGCTAGAGAAGCCATCATCGATGGCAACGTTGCCCAACTATTGGGCCTGCAACCGGGCGACCGGTTCACAGTGAGCACTGTCCAAGGAGGAAGCGAGGAGTTCTATACTCTGCGGGTGCTCGGGATTAGCGAGAGTCTGAGATACAACCTGAGCCCATCGGTCTTCGTGCCCTTAGCAGCCTGGGACGAAATCAGGCCCAAGGCGCTGGTGACCGCTCCGGAGGAGGACCCCGCCTGCAATGTGGTGGCGGTACAGCTGGATGATCCGACACAAATCGAGGCCATGAGCACGCTCGTCCAGGGGCGAGTGGAGAATATCGAAGCTGTGGACCCGACGACCGCCTATGAGAGTCAGCCGGGGTACACTTCCATCAGGAGTTCCCTGGCTATTCAGAGGACCTTTGCGCTGCTCATCAGCGGTTTGGTGATAGGTGGGTTCTTCCAGATTCAGACACTCCAGAAAGTGCCGCAGATTGGAATGCTGAAGGCCATAGGCACGCCCAACCACGTTGTGGCCCTGGCAACCCTGATAGAGATCCTGTTGACTATGGTTGCGGGCGTCGCCATCGCCAGCCCACTGATGCTGGGAATAGCATCATCGTTTCCGGCTAGCGTGCCCATAGTGTTCGACTTGAGAACGACGGCGATGGCGGTGGGTTCGATCTTCTTGATGGGCTTCCTGGGCGGTCTACTATCCATACGGTACTCTCTGCGTGTCGAACCGCTGATTGCCTTGGGATTGGGAGCGTGAGGAGGGGCGGTGGCGCTGTCACTTGAGGCACGAGAGGTCGTCAAGAGCTACCGCGTCGGGGAGAGCACGGTAAACGCCGTGGACGACGTGTCCATGCGCTTGCACCAAGGCGAGTTCGTGGCACTGGTGGGACCGAGCGGCTCGGGAAAGACCACGATGCTGGCCCTGTTGGCGGGTCTCCTCCGACCCACCTCGGGTTCGATACTGATTGGCGGTCAGGAGCTGGCGGGCATGAGTGAATCTGATAGGGCACGCTTCCGGCGCCGGAATATCGGATTCACCTTCCAGGCCAACAACCTCGTCCCCTACTTGACGGCTCTTGAGAACGTAGAGTTGATGCTTCGGCTCAATAACCAGTACGATGATAATGGCAGGAAGCGGGCGAGAGAGCTTCTCTCGCTCCTCGGCATTGCAGATAAGTTCCAGGTGCTGCCGAGACAGCTCTCTGGTGGGCAGCAGCAGCGCGTGGCCATCGCGCGGTCCTTGATCAACTCGCCCACGCTAGTTCTGGCGGACGAGCCAACAGCTAGCCTGGACACGGAGCGCGCGATCCAGGTGGTTGAGACATTGGCCAACCTGATGCATGAGCGGCGTAGTGCCGGGATCATGGTCACCCACGACTTGCGGATGGTACAGTACGCCGACCGCGTAATTCAGATGCTGGACGGCCGCGTCGAGCGTGTGATCAGCCCCGAGGATGACCTCTCATGCCTGGCTGATCCGTCCGAGTGTCGGACGATAGGCGGTGATGTGCTGGGTTTCACAGAAGCTGACGTAGCCGGTTCAGCGTGAGTTTCTGATATGGGAGAGGGAACTGCTCCGTCGTCGCGCAGTGCGAGGCGCCATCGCAGACACTGTTCTGGCGCCTGCCTGACTGCACCGATCAATGGCTTCCAGGCATGAGCGTTGTAGCTCGTGCCCGATGTGCGGGAACATGAGTCCTGTGCCAGGAGGAGAAATGGGCAAGAGACTGGAAGAGCT
Source organism: Anaerolineae bacterium (assembly GCA_035530015.1). GTDB lineage: Bacteria > Chloroflexota > Anaerolineae > UBA7937 > B3-Chlor > JAUVXJ01. The sequence continues at coordinate 2,653 of DATKVP010000005.1, forward strand.
GCGGAAGCAATTCGGAGTTGTAGTCGATATCGAAGCGGCGGGAGGTGTGTTGGGCTGGGATCAGCAGACCTACATGCCCCCCGGAGGCGCGCAGGGTAGGGCGATGCAACTCGCCACCCTGGGCCGCCTGGCTCACGAGCAACTGGTGAGCGAGGAAATGGGTGCGGCACTGGAGGCGGCAGAAGCGGAAGTCGAAGGACTCGACGCTGACTCCGACGAGGTGCGCATGGTGCGCAAAGCGCGGCGCGAGTTCGACAAGGCGAGGAAAGTGCCCTCGGAATGGGTGGCAGAGTTCAGGCGCCTGACAGCTCTGGCCCACCAGGTGTGGGAGAAGGCGAGAGCGGAGGCCGACTTCTCGCAGTTCCGGGCACCGTTGGAGGAGATTTTACAGTTACGACGTGACTATGCGGATTTCTTCGCCCCGTTCGACCACGTGTACGATCCGCTGCTGGACGATTTCGAGCCGGGGATGAAGACAGCGGAGGTC
>DATKVP010000006.1:0-2529 GCA_035530015.1 Anaerolineae bacterium
AGGATCGTGTACCGCGTGCAGGATGGTGAGCCGAGACTGACCTCCTTCGATGACATCAACGCTGAGATGCAGGAGCGGCTGACCTACGTGCTGGGGAGCCGGTACGAGGGCCTGCGCCAGTGGATGGAGGAGTACGTGGCCGGCGGGGAAGCGCCCCTGGATCACTTCCTGAGCCGTCTCTTCGGCGAGGTTCTGTCTCAAGAGGGATACGCTTTCCACCGGGACTATGACGCGGGAGAGGTGGCCGCCAACCTCATCGAGTCGGTTCAGAAGTTCCGCTGGGTGACGGAGGAGGCTCCCGCAAGGGGCGACAAGCCACTGGGACAGGAGTACATAGAGATGGTGGAGGACGGCGTGGTAGCTGCGCAGTACGTTCGCAGCTGGCGGCTCCAACCTGAGGACGCGGTGCTGCTGGCGCCGGCGTACACCTTCTTGATGGCCAACAGGCCGGTGGACTACCAGTTCTGGCTCAACGCCGGTGGACGAGGCTGGTGGGAGCGGCTCTATCAGCCCCTTACGCACCCCTACGTGCTCAGCCGCCACTGGCCCAGAGAAGCGGTGTGGACGGACGCTGACGAATGGGAGTGGAGGCAGGAGGCCCTCTATCGCCTTACCCGAGGGCTGCTACGCCGCTGCCGCAGGAAGATCTACCTGGGGGTCAGTGCGCTGGGAGAGCATGGATTCGAGCAGCAAGGCATACTGTTGCAGGCCATCCAGCGCGTGCTGCGACGCGTGCACGGCGAGTCGGGAGCTACACCACCAGTGAGCGAGGGCGGAACCGGTGTTTAGACCGCGACCAAAGCAGCAAGAGGTGCTCGAATACAGGGACGGCAGGATGGGGGTCTCAGCCGTCCCCGGCAGCGGAAAAACCTACACTCTCTCCTACCTAGCGGCGGAGCTCGTAGCCAGCGGCCTTCTAGAGGAGGAGCAGGAGGTCCTGGTGGTGACGCTGGTCAACTCCGCGGTGGACAACTTTGCCAGCCGTGTGGCCTCCTTCGTGCAGGAGCGCGGTTTGCTGCCCAACATCGGCTATCGGGTGAGGACTCTGCACGGCCTCGCCAACGACATCGTACGGGAACGCCCTGAGCTGGTGGGGCTGTCCGACGGGTTCCAGATAGTGGACGACAGAGCCGCCGAGCAGATCCGCCAGGGCGCGGCGGAGGCCTGGGTGCGGGGGCACACGCTCTCCTTTGACGATTTTCTCTCCCCGGACATCGAGCAAAAGCAGGTGGACTGGGTGCGCCGCAACCGATGGCCACAGCTGGTCAATGGGATAGCTCTGACCTTCATCAAGAGGGCCAAAGACCAACAATTGACGCCGCGGGAGATCCGAGAGCGCCTCGACGCGTCAGGGGCATCGCTCCCACTGGTGGAGATGGGGTGGGCCATCTACGCCGACTACCAGCGGGCGTTGGCCTATCGCGGGGCGGTGGACTTCGACGACCTGATCCGGCTCGCTCTGCGGGCGCTGGAGTTGGATGGAGAGTACCTTCAGCGCCTCCGCCAGCGCTGGCCTTTTGTCCTGGAGGACGAGGCCCAGGACAGCAGCGCCTTGCAGGAGAGGATCCTGCGACTCCTGGTGGGACCCGAGGGCAACTGGGTGCGCGTGGGTGATCCCAACCAGGCGATCTACGAGACTTTCACCACCGCGAGCCCGCGCTTTCTGCTCGACTTTCTGAGGGAGAAGGGCGTGACTGCCCGGGAGATGCCCAACTCCGGCCGCTCTACGCTGGGAATCGTCGAGCTGGCCAACCATCTCATCGACTGGACTCGAGAGGACCATCCCGTGGAGCGCCTGCGCGACGCCCTGGCTCTCCCTCACATCGAGCCCACACCACGGGGCGACCCGCAGCCCAATCCTCCAGGTCTTCCGGGACACCTGCGCGTGGTGGACCAGAAGTACACCCCCTCGGAGGAACTCCGGGCGGTGGCGGACTCGCTGGCACGGTGGCTGCCTGATAACCCGGAGGGGACGGTCGCGGTGCTGGTGCCGCGCAACGAGCGCGGCTTCGATCTGGTCGCTGAACTGAAGAAGAGAGGGCTGGGGTACGTGGAGCTGTTGCGCAGCAGCGGGTCGACGCGGGAGACGGCGGGTGCTCTGGGCAACATCGTCAGGTATCTGGGCGACGCTCCGGCTCCCAGCAAACTGGCCACGGTTTACAGAGTCTGGAGGCGCGAGGATCGGCAGGATGACGAGGTCAAGGCGGAACTCCAGCAGGCCGTGCGGATCTTGAGCAAGTGCCGTCAGGTGGAGGACTTCCTCTGGCCCCGGGCGCAGCGCGATTGGCTGAGCGAGCTGGACCCTTCGGAGACGCTGCAGGAGCCTGATAAACTGCTGGCCTTTCGGGAACTGGTGCGCCGCTGGCAGGGCGCCAGCGTTCTCCCTGCAGACCAACTCATCTTGACGTTGGCCCAGGACCTGTTCCACGAGCCCGCGGACCTGGCTGTGGCGCACAAGCTGGCCGTGGTGCTGAGGCGCGCCAGCGACCTTCGCCCGGACTGGCGTCTGCCGGAGCTGACGGAGGAACT
>DATKVP010000007.1:0-13543 GCA_035530015.1 Anaerolineae bacterium
CCCAGGGCCTTCACCAGCATGGCTCTGGGCTACGCCACAGCCAACAGGGGGGGCGACCACCTGGAGAATCTTAGCTACTGGCACGAATACGGGAAACAATGGCCAGACATGGGGTACGTAGACCCTCCGGATAGGCTGGTCAGCGAGGGCAAGGCCGGCCTGGTCTACGACTTTCAAAACTTCATGGGCGTCTTCAACGGGCTCGGTCTCTGCAAGTTCATCGCCAAGGGCGGCGTCGGACCACAACTTGTGGCCGACTGGGCGAACCTGGCCCTCGGCTGGAACTGGGCAGTGGAAGACGTTATGCTGGTGGGGGAGAGGCTGTTCAACCTCAAGCGCCTGATCAACGCCCGATGGGGCATCAGTCGCAAGGATGACGTCCTGCCCCCGCGCATGTTCGCCCACGCTCGACCGTCGGGAAGCGCCAAGGGAAACCTCCCGCACCTGGGCAAGATGCTCTATGAGTACTATGCGCTGCGCGGCTGGTCAGAAGATGGGCTTCCCACGCCGGAGAAACTCGAGGAGCTGGGCCTAGAGTGCCTGGACTAGCCTCAGACAACAAGTGACAGTTCTACAATACAGAAGGGAGACTACCGCTCATGGATCTCGCCACGATGAGTCTTTACATCGAAGAAGACGCTGAGTACATCTGCCAGACGGCACCACCGCCGAAGCGCAAGCTGGTGGAAGAAGCTCACGGCTGTACAGTGACCATGGCCGACGGTACGGAGTACCTGGATTTGATCGCAGGTATCTCGGTAAACAGCGTGGGAGCGACCAACCCCGAAGTGGCTGCCGCAGTGAAAGAGCAGGTGGACAAGCTGGCACACGCTATGGTCTTCGGAGTCTACGTGGTTCCGGTGCAGGTCGATGTCGCCAAGCTACTGGCACAGATCACCGGCCCCAACCTCCAGCAAACCTTCTTCGCCAACAGCGGCACCGAAGCGATTGAGGGGGCCTTGAAGTTGGCCCGCAAGTACACCGGCCGCAAGAAATGGATCACCATGGAGAGAGGCTTCCACGGGCGTACCTTCGGGTCGCTCTCGGTGACCTGGAGGGAGGTGTACAGAAAACCCTACGAGCCGCTGGTGCCCATGGTGGAGTTCATCCCCTTCAGTGACATCAAGGCCGCCGAGAAGGCCATCGATGACGAGACTGCTGGTGTGATCATCGAACCCATTCAGTCGGAGGGCGGTGTCCGTGTGCCCGATGACGAGTACATGCCTGCGCTCCGAGAGATCTGCACCGATAGAGGAGCACTCTTGATCTTCGACGAGGTCCAAACCGGCTTCGGCCGTACCGGCAAGTGGTTCTGCGGAGAACACTGGGGCGTCTGGCCTGACGTGCTGGCGCTGGGCAAGGCTATTGGAGGCGGGCTGCCCATGGGTGCCTTCATGAGCAGTCGTGAGATTATGTCCACCTTCTACAAGCCTTCCAAGTCACACATCACCACCTTTGGCGGTAACGCCGTCGTCTGCGCGGCCTCCAAGGCAGCCATCGAATTCATGATCAGAGAGAAGTTGCCGAACAGCGCGGAACAGCGCGGCAAGCAGATGATGGAAGGCCTCAGAGATCTTCAGCGGCGCTTTTCCTTCATCAAGGACGTGCGGGGCAAGGGGCTCCTCATCGGCCTCGAGCTGGATGATGCGGCCAGAACGGAGCGCTTCTCCAATGAGGCCGAGGACAGGGGAGTTCTCTTGGGCTGGAGCATGTACGCCGAGGCCACGGTACGCCTCGCACCACCGCTCATCATCACGGCCGAGGAAGTTGACCAGGGGCTGTCCATCATAGAGGAATCGTTGGCCGCAGTCAGTTAGCGAACTGAGACCCGCGAGCCCCACGCGCTGGGGAGGATCACCGGATCGACAACGCGCAGTCTGATGACGTGCTCTTGCCGCTCTCTGTGACCTCCCCTCCGTTCGCATCTTGAGGCCTCGCAACATCCATTCATCCAGAGAAAATCAAACAGAATAGTCCAACCCCCGCCAATGAGAGAAAGGAGCACGGGCAAATGACGGATGAGTTTCGCACAAGCAAGGTCTTCGAGCCCATCACTGTTGGCACGATGGAGATCAAGAACCGCATCGTGGCAGGGCCTATGGTCATGAACCACGCCACTGAGGACGGGCACGTTACCCCACGAATGGTTGACTACTACGCCGCGAAAGCCAGAGGCGGGTTCGGCCTGGTGCATGTGGAGGCCTCCTACATCCGGCCCGACGGCAACATGTTTTCGCGGATGTTGGGCGTCTACAGCGACAGACAACTACCCGGACTCAATGAGATAACCGAAGCCATCCACGCCTACGGCGCGAAGTGCACCATCCAGCTGGTCCACGGAGGGAGGGTTTCGGACCCACGGATCATCGGCATGCAGTCTGTGGCGCCCTCCGATGACACGCCGCCACTGGCAGCCAAACCGCGTGGCCTGTCGGTGGAAGAGATCGAAGAACTGGTCGCCTGCTACGCCCGGGCGGCTGTGAGAGCCAAGAACGCGGGCTTCGACGGGGCGATGGTCCACGCCGCTCACGGTTTCCTCATCGCGCAGTTCGTGTCGCCCTACTGCAACAAGCGCAAGGACAAGTACGGGAAGGACAGGTATCTCTTCGTCAGACAGATCGTGGAGGCCTGCCGGGAAGCTGTAGGACCAGACTATCCCCTCTTCACCAGAATCTCTGCTGACGAGTTCCTTGGAGACGAGGGCCTGACCATCGAGGAAACCAAGAAGGTGTACGCACCTCTCCTGCAAGAGCTGGGCATCGACTGCATCGACGTATCGGCAGGGATTCAGGAGAGAGTGTACTACAACATCCAGCCACTGTACACGCCTCGGGCCAATATCCTCTACCTGGCAGAAGAGGTGAAGAAGGTCGTTGACGTCCCGGTGATCGGGGTCGGCCGCATCAACGACCCTCGCCTGGTCAAACAGGTCATAGAGACGGGGCGGGTAGACATGATCTCCCTGGCCCGGCAGAGCCTGGCCGATCCGGAGCTGCCGAAGAAGATGATGGAGGAGCGACCCGACGACGTCAGGCGCTGTATCGCCTGCGATCTGGGATGCTCTTACCGCCACATTGCACAGTGGATGGCCGACTGCGCCATCAACTACGAGGTGATGCGTGAGGGTGCGTACCGGTCTGCGATGCAAAGACCAGTCCAGCCTCAGAAGGTAGCCGTCGTGGGGGGCGGTGTGGCGGGTATGGAGGCGGCCCGCGTTGCGGCCCTCCGCGGGCACAAGGTCACGATCTACGAGAAGTCCGACCGACTCGGGGGTCTCATACCCCTGGTTGGCGACATGCCCCGGCTGTACATGCACGAGCTGGACAACATCGTGGAGTACCTTTCCACGCAGCTCAAGAAGCTAGACGTGGACATCAAGCTGAAGACGGAGGCCGATGCCGATCTGCTCTCCAAGGCCAAGCCCGATGTCGTCATCCTGGCCACAGGGGCCAAGGAACGCGTACCCGACGTCCCCGGCGCAGACGGCCCGAAGGTGGTCACCCTGCTCCAGTACCTCCGTGGTGAGGTCAAGGTCGGAGACAAGGTGGTGGTCTGGGGCGGGCACGAAGGCGCAGAGGCCGCCGTCTCCCTGGCCAGGCAAGGCAAGCAGGTGACCATCCTCGAAGAGTCAGACTCCGTGGCCGACGCCACCTTCCTCAAGTACGTAGGGCGGCAGTTGCTGCTGCGGAGCTATCTGGAGGAGGAAGGCGTCAACACAGTCACCGGTGCGACCGTCGAGAAGATTGGCGAAAGCTCGGTGACCTACACCCGCGAAGGCAAGCGGGCCGAAGTCATCTTCGACACCCTGCTGGTGGCCCTAGGCCGGGTGCCCGGCGACGAACTGGCTAGCCAACTGAAGGATGTCGCGCCGATCCTGCACAAAGTAGGCGACTGTCTGGAGCCGCACTCCATCAGGCACTCCATCCACTCGGCGGCCCGGGTCGCATTGGAGATCTAGCACCGCCGTCAACCATCAGAAACGGGAGGTACTTCTAGATGTCTAAAGAAGGGACTGAACTGAGATCGAAGGCCAGAGAGCACGTGGTTTTCCCCGTTGTCTCCCCACAAGAGGTCTCCCAGATGGGACCATTGGTCTTCACCCATGGCCAAGGCATCTACGTCTGGGACGTGGACGGCAAGCGCTACATGGATTCCATGGCCAGCGGCGTCTACGCCGTGCACGTGGGATACGGCCGCCAGGAGATCGCCAAGGCGATGGCGGAACAGGCCTCGAAGCTTCACTATTTCTGCCCCTACGGCTACATCAGTGAGCCGGTCATCAGGCTGGGCGAGAAGCTGGCGGAACTCGCACCCGGCGACCTGGCAATCACTTTCTTCACTTGCGACGGCTCAGAAGCCGTAGAGTCAGCATTCAAGATAGCCAAACAGTGGGCGTACCACAAGGGGTATCGGCGCAAGTACAAGATCATCTCGCGCCGGCGGGCCTATCACGGCTCCACCATGGGGGCCTTGGCAGCCACGGGCACCATGTCTCCCCTGCGCGAGATCATGGAACCACTGCCGCCAGGCTACCGTTTCGCCTCCGCGCCCTACTGCTATCGCTGCGACTTCGGCCTCAGCTATCCCGACTGCGCGCTCCAGTGCGCCAATTCTGTCGAGCAGATCATCTTGCATGAGGGACCCGACAACGTTGCGGCTTTCATAGGTGAGATAGTGATGGCAGCCGGAGGGTGCATCGTGCCCCCGCCGGAGTACTGGCCCAGGATCAGAGAGATATGCAGCGAGCACGGCGTGCTCCTTATTGACGACGAGGTGGTCTGCGGCTTTGGCAGAACAGGCAAGTTCTTTGGTGTCGAGCACTACGGCATAGAGCCGGACATCATGACCATGGCCAAGAGCCTCACCAGCGGCTACTCCCCCCTCGGGGCCACAATCACCAGGCCGGAACTCATCGAGGACATGCCCGCCTTCTGGCACGTGCACACCTACAACAACCACCCGGTCAGTTGCACAGCCTCGTACGAGAATATTCGCATCATCGAAGAGGAAAACCTGGTGCAGAACGCGGCCGAGGTGGGCAAATATCTCCTTGAGGGCCTCGAGAGTCTTCGCAATCATCCCACCGTGGGAGACGTAAGAGGGCTGGGGCTGCTAACGGCCGTCGAATTCGTAAAGGACAAGGCCACCAAAGAACGCTTCCCCGAGGGCCAGGGCTTCTGCGGCCGCGTCATGGAGCTGGCCTTGGAGGAGGGTCTCATCCTCCGCCAGGTAGAGGACATCATCGAGTTTTGTCCTCCGCTGATCATCACCAAGTCAGAGGTCGACGAGATGCTTGAGATCACCGACCGGGTGATCACCCAGGCGGAGAAGGAGTTTGGCTTCTAGCCCTGGAGGAACCCCCATGCCCAAACCGAGGAGCCAGGAAATAGTTGGCGGGCTCGAGCGGGCCGGTCAGAGAGGATTGCTGCACGCCCTGGGCTTGACGGACGAAGAGATCTCCAGACCCTTCATCGGGGTCATCAATACCTGGAGCGAGATCAATCCGGGCCACGTCCACCTGCGGCGGCTGGCCAATTCCGTCAAGCTCGGGGTCGTCTCCGCAGGGGGCACCCCTTTTGAGGTCAATACCATCGGTCTGTGCGACGGCATAGCTCAGGGCCACAGTGGCATGCGCGCCATCCTGCCGAGCCGCGATCTGATCGCAGACTCCATCGAGTTGACCACCCTCGCCAACGGCTTCGACGCCCTCGTCCTCCTCGCCTCATGCGACAAGATCGTGCCAGCCGTCCTCATGGCAGCGGCGCGTCTGGACATCCCCAGCATTGTCGTCACCGGCGGGCCGATGATGCCCGGGCGATACAAGGGCAGGGAACTGGCGGTCTACGAAGCCAGAGAGGCCCTGGGCCAGCATCTGAAGGGCGAGATCTCCGAGGAGGAACTCCGGGAGATCGAGGCCAACATCTGTCCGGGACCTGGCTCTTGCTCCATGATGGGCACGGCCAATAGCATTAGTGCGGTGACCGAGGCCCTGGGCATGTCGCTACCGGGTTGCGCCACAGCCCACGCCGTCAGCAGCAAGAAGGAGGCCATCGCCAGACACAGCGGAACCGAGATCTTGCGCCTCCTGGAGGAGGACGTACGTCCTTCGACCATCATGAGCCGTGCGGCGCTCCACAACGGCATCACCGTGGCCATGGGGATGGGCTGCTCCACGAACATCGTGCTCCACATGCTTGCACTGGCTCGGGAACTGGATCACGAGTTGTCGCTCGAGGACTTCGACACGATCAGTAGACGGACCCCCTTCATTTGCGACGTGAAGCCCAGCGGGGCCCGCAGCCTCCTCGCGCTCGAAGAGGCTGGCGGCGTGCCCGCAGTAATGCACGAATTACGCGAACTCCTGGCACTCGATTGCCCGACAGTGAATGGAAAGACCGTCGGTGACAACGTATCGACTGTGGCGAACCAGGATCCACACGTGATCCGCCCCCTCGATGAACCACTGAGACCAGAGGGCGGCATCGCAGTGCTGAAAGGAAACCTGTCGCCCCATGGCTGTGTGGTCAAGCAATCGGCAGTTGGCCCCCAGATGATGGCCCACCGCGGGCCAGCCAGGGTGTTCGATGGTGAGAAGGCCGCCATGCAAGCCATTGGCGGCGGTCAGATCAAGGCAGGAGATGTGGTAGTCATCCGCTACGAGGGGCCACGGGGCGGACCCGGCATGCCCGAGATGCTGATGCCTACCGCCACTTTGATGGGCCTGGGGCTGGGTCAATCAGTCTCGCTCGTCACCGACGGCAGGTTCTCTGGCGCTACGAAAGGGGCATGCGTCGGCCACGTCTCACCAGAGGCCATGAACGGCGGTCCCATCGCGCTCGTCGAGGAGGGTGACACCATCGAGATCGACATCCCACAGCGCCGCATCGAGCTTCTCGTCCCGTCTGACGAGCTTTCTCGGAGGTGCGAGGACTGGAAGCCGCCCGAGCGTCGACTTCGAGGATACCTCAAGCTCTACGCTGAGAACGTCGGACCCAGTCACGAAGGATGCCTGCTAGAGCACTAGGATTGATCAGCAAGAGAGGTAACTACTATGGAATGGCCCATCAACTATCTTCACTACGTGCCGGATAGCTCTAGTTTCATAGAGATGATGCGCGGCGCGATGAGAGCCATGGATTGCGCCAGCGTCAAGCCGGGCGAGAACGTGGTCATCTCCACAGATACCAACAAGCTGCGCCTTGCCGAGGCCCTGGCCGCGGCGGCGCATGCCGTCGGTGCCGTACCCACCATCGTCATGATCACGCCGCCGGGTGCCCACGGGGCCCAGCCGCCAGCGCCCGTCGTGGGAGCATGTGCCAAGGCCGACGTGTTCTTCCTCCCTACTACCTGGTCCCAGACTCACACCGATGCCAGAATCGAGGCTATCAAGAACGGTGCCCGAGGAGCGACCATGTGCGAGGTCACCGAGGACGCCATGTGTGTGGGCGGCATTCTCGCAGACTTCGAGGAGTGCGACCGCGTGGGCAGGAAGCTGGGTGCCCTGTTGAGCCAGGCCAAGACCATGCGACTGACCACCCCGGCAGGCACCGACATCAGTGGGCAAGTGACCGGTCGTCCCGTCCAGTACGAGACCGGCCTTTTCCGCGAGCCCGGCACCTTCGCGGCCTTGCCCAATAGTGAGATCAACATCTCTCCTCTGGAAGGCACCGCGCAAGGCGTCGTCGTGGCTGACGTTCGCATCATGAGCGTGGGAGTGACCCGCCGCGAGCCGGTCACCATTGTGGTCGAAGACGGCAAGGTCACAGCGCTGGAAGGCGGAGTCATGGCCGAGATGTTCGAGGAACACCTGCGCAGCTTTGAGGACCAGACCGCATACAACGCCGCGGAGTTCGGACTTGGCCTCAACCCCGAGGCTCGCGAGTACAGCACCAACCTCGAGGATCTGGGGCGTCTGGGCCACGGGCACCTGGGGATCGGCAGCAACTACGCTATTGGGGGCAGCGTCCTCGCGCCCTGCCACATCGATGCCATCTTCAAGGATGCTACCGTGGAGTTCGACGGTAAGGTAGTCTGGGACAAAGGACAGCTGCATATCTAGGAGGTATAATGTCAGAGTGTGATATCATTGTCATTGGTGGTGGACACAACGGACTGATCTGTGCCGGCTACCTGGCGAAGGCGGGTGAGAACGTCATCGTCTTGGAGAAGCATGATGTAGTCGGAGGGTTCATCACCACCGAAGAGGCCATCCCTGAGGCTCCGGGTTTCAAGTTGAACATCGGGGCCATGGAGCATGGCGGTGTCGTGGAAACTCCCATCGTAGCCGACCTCGAACTCGAGAAGTTCGGCCTGGAGTACATGTGCAGGGAGGAGATGTACTTCTTCCCTTTCTTGGACGGCGTGGCCATTCCCATCTATAAGAGTCTGGACAAGACGTGTGAGGCCATCGCTGAGATCTCAGAGAAGGACGCAGAAGCGTACAGAGGTTTCGTCGAGTTCTCCAACGCCCTTCTATCGCTATTCGGAGCCGTGAGCTACGGAGCGCCCCCTTCCTTTGGCGAGCTGGCGGGGGCCATGGGGGGCGGCGGAGCTGTGGGTATGGACGCAGATCGGCTGATCAGGACTGTTCTCACCAGCCCCAGGGCAGTAGTAGACGAATGGTTCGAGTCCGAATACCTGAAGGCAGCCCTCGCCTACTACGGCTCCGTCAGCCAGACGGCTCCCTCAACTCTGGGCTCAGGCTGGGCCCCTTGTCTCCTCGCTGGCTGCCACTCCTCGGGTCAGTGGCGCCCAAGGGGAGGGGGTGGCATGCTCATCGAGTCCCTCATCCGAGCGATCGAGCACCATGGCGGCGCAGTTCGAGCCAGCGCGGAAGTGACCAAGATCGTCGTCGAGAACGGCAGAGCCGCTGCGGTGGAGCTGCGCGATGGCGAGAGAATAGAAGCCAGACACGGTATCGTCTCCTCCATTGACGCCAAGCGTGTCTTTCTGGATCTCATGGATCCGGCTCTACTGGACCCGCAGTTGATCCGACAGGTGAAGAACATCACCGTAGCCGGATCGAACGTCTCCGAGTTCAAGGTCGACTGTGCTCTGGACGAGTTGCCCAGCCTTGACCGCTGGGAAAAGGGGCCAGAATTCATCGTGAGCATGATACAGCCCTGCCCCAGCGTGGACTACCTGGAACACGAGTTTGACGACATCAGAAGAGGCGAGTTCCCTGAGGCACCTGCCGTCTTGTGCGCCGTGCCCTCTGCCGCAGATCCTAGCCTGGCTCCTCCGGGCAAACACACACTGTGGCTTTCCTGCTTCGCGCCCTACGAGCTGAGTGGCGGGCGAAGCTGGGACGACATAAGGGAAGAGACAGCCGACCACTTGATTGACGTCATTGCCCAGTATACGCCCAACATCAAGAAGGCGATGATCGGTCGCGTCATCCACACGCCTCTAGACTGGTACCGTCGCACCGGCGCCATCGCCGGCAACCCCAATCATATGGACATGACCCTGGACCAGTTGTTCGGTTACCGCCCCACTCCCGCCCTCTCCGACTACCGAACTCCCATCAAGGAGCTGTACCTCTCCGGAAGTGGGGTTCACCCCGGAGGGGGCCTCAACGGGATCCCCGGGCACAATACCGCGCAGGTAGTGCTCGAGGACCTGGGCTACATTAAGTCTGCCTCGGGCGCCGGGCTGGGACAGAGAATCTCCAAACTGAAGGACCTTTTCCAGTCCTACATGAAACTGAGAAAGTACCTGTGATGAGTATTCTAATCGAAAACTGCTCCCTCCTTGACGAGCGCTCACCTTATGGCCTCAAGGAGAGAGTAAGCATACTGATAGAGGGGAACAGGATTGCCAAGATAGCATCATCCCCTCCAGACAGAGGAAACGTGGAGCGCATCGTCTCGGGGAAGGGCCTCCTGGCGATGCCGGGGCTGGTCAACGCCCACGCCCACTCGCCAGAGAACTACCTCCGAGGGAGGACAGAGAAGGTGCCCCTCGAGCTTTGGCTCTTCGACTTCTTCTCCTCTGGCGTGCGCTTCTCCCCTCGGGAAAGCCATCTCGCAGCCGTCATCGGGGCCGCCGAGATGTTGAGGACGGGCACGACATCGGTCCTCGACCACTACTGGGTCAACGGTGGTATGAGCATCGACGATCTGGATGCGGTTATGGAGGCGTACCGGGAAATCGGCATCAGGGCCGCGGTAGCCCCACTGGTGGAGGATCTCCGCCCCGAGCTGGAGGCTGCTATCAAGGGCGATCCCGACCTGGCTTCTGACCCTGGTAACGCCGATTCGGCCCTCGATGTCCCCCACTACCTGGACACGCTGGAGGCCTTCTTCAAGAAGTGGCACGGGGCCGAGAACGGAAGGCTGAGTTGCCTTGCGGGCCCATCGGGCCCCCAGTGGTGCTCCGAAGGGGTCCTGCACGGTTCCGCCGAGATCGCCGCCAACTACCGGAGTGGGGTGCACATGCACGCGGACGAAACCAAGCTACAGACCCTGCTCTGCCGCGAGATCTACGGTCGTTCTGCGATATCACACATGCACGAGCAAGGCCTGCTCGGACCGCGCGTGTCCCTGGCTCACTGCGTCTGGGTCGACGACCAGGACATGGGAATACTGGCGGAGACCGGCGCCACCGTCGTCCACAACCCTGCCAGCAATCTCAAGCTGGGCAGCGGGTTCGCACCGATCCTCGACATGAAGGAAAGAGGCGTCCGTTTGGCCATGGGCGCTGACGGCTCTGCCAGCAGCGACAATCACCTGCTCTTCGACATCATGAAGTTGACCGGCCTGATCCACAGCGCCCGCGAGATGGACCACCGCCGCTGGCTCTCGGCCAGAGACGTTGTGGCCATGGGCACCAAAGGTGGCGCCAGGGCTCTGGGGCTGGAAGGAGAACTCGGTGAGCTGAAACCGGGCATGCTGGCGGATATCTCGCTCCTCCGGCTCGACACTTCCTTCTTTGCCCCTCTCAACGATGCCTTTCGCCAACTCGTGTACTGCGAGAATGGGAGCTCGGTGGAGACGGTGATCGTCGATGGCCGGATCGTGGTGGAAGAGGGCAAGCTGGTCACTGTGGACCAGGAATCGGCGCTGGCTGAGGCGAGGGAAGTGTGGGCGAAGAAGCGGGAATCCATCCCTACCCTCAACGGTGATAGCCTGAGAGTATTCCGTGCCCTGGAGCGCTACCAGGCGGAGCAGTCGGCAAGGGAGTTTCACCTGTCGCGCCACTAGACAAGGAGTACAGATGACTGAACTTGACTCGGGGCCCCTGCTCGAGATGCTATACGCCTACCAGGGATCGGCCCTCCTTATGGGCAGCAACGAGCTGGGCATCTATGAACTGCTGGCCAACGAGGCCCTCAGCGCACAGGAGGTGGCATCGCGCCTGGGATCGCCGACCAGGTCTACAGAGCTGCTGCTGAACGCCTGCGTGGGAGTGGGATTGTTGCGCAAGACGGGGGCCAAGTACTCCAACTCCCCCTTGTCCAACGAGTTCCTGGTACCAGGCAGGCCCGGCTATCTCGGTCGCGTGGTGGTCAAGGAGCAGGAGTTCTACGGGCCCTGGGGTCTCGCCGCCCGCGCGGTGCGCGATGACAAGGCCCAGCTACCCACCATGACCGAACGTCTGCGAAAGGACCCGGCTACCGCCCAGAACTTCCTACTGGCCCTCCACGACCTGGGGCTGCTGAATGCCAGCGCACTACCGGATTACGTTGATCTGACCGGTTGCCGTAATCTACTGGACGTAGGTGGCGGAGTGGGAACCTTCTCCATCCTGCTGGCTCAGAAGAACCCTGATCTCCGGGCGGTTATTCTCGACCTGCCCGAGATACGCGCACTGGCCGAGCAGACCATAGCCTCCTACGGGCTGAGTGACCGGATTTCATTCCAGGGAGGCGACTACAACGCCCCTAGCCTGGGTCATGGGTACGACGCCGTCCTCTTCTCCAATATCCTGCACGACAACACCAAGGAATCCTGTCGTCAGCTGCTCAACAAGTCTCATCGGGCGCTGGTCGAAGGAGGACTGGTGGCGGTCAACGAGTTCTTCCTGGAAGAGGCTGGGGCAAGCCCACCCGTGGGCGCCATCTTCTCGCTACTGATGATGCTCGAGAACCAGGGTGCGGCCGAATACCCCACTGAACAGATCAAGATGTGGTTGCTGGAGGCAGGCTTCATCAATCCCCTGGCTTTTCAGCTCCCGCCACCCAGCCCTATGGTGGTTGTGGTAGCCCGTAAAGGATAACACGATGATAACGAAGGTAGTAGACCTTTCCACCGGCAAGGTGGAGCCACTCCCCGTCTCCAAGGAAACCCAACTTCAGTACATCGGCGGTCTGGGATTGGCGGCGAAGCTGATGCGTGACTCCTACCAGCCAGGCTGGTCACCACTCCACGAATCCAGCCCCTTGATCGTGGCTGTGGGACCGCTCAATGCGACGGCCATGCCGGGGGCAAATCGCGTGGTCTTCTACGGTCATTCTCCGCTGACAGGCCTCATGGCCGGCGCCTGGATGGGTGGACGATTCGGCAACGCCCTGGCCCAGACAGGCGCGGTGGCCTATATGTTGCGCAACTGTGCGCCGGAGCCCTCCATCCTGGTCGTCGATGACAACCGGGTAGAGGTCCTGCCCAGGCCCGACCTGTGGGGCCTGACCGTCTCACAGGCCAGGGAGTCGCTGCGCACGGGTTTCCCGGGGCATCAGGCAGCCGTGATAGGTCCTGCGGGGGAGAACAGGGTCCCTATGGCCTGTATCCGGGGCGACGAGGGACACACCGCTGGTCGCTGCGGTCTGGGCGCGGTCCTGGGGAGCAAGAATCTCAAAGCCCTGGTTGTAAGGGGCACCGGGCGCCCACCCTTAGCCCACCGCGAGGAGCTGGCCACGATAGTGCGCAATGCTGTCGAGGCGCTCCAGGGCAACGAAGAGCTGGTGGAGCGCCAGGGAAGGATGGGCACCGCGGAAGTGGCAGAACCCGTCAACGAATTCAGGGGTTGGCCCACTGCCAACCATCAGCGACGCTACTTCGAGACCGGCGACAAGCTATACGGAGAACGCATCCTCCAGGAATACGTCACCAGAAGCACAACCTGCCCCCATTGCCCCGTCCGGTGCCGCAAGCACGTCACCATTGATGGCGTGGAGATGGAGGCTCCAGAATACGAATCCCTGTGGGCCTTCGGCCCGGAGAACGTGGTAGACGACTACGCCCTCATCGCCAGGGCCAACGAGATGTGCAACGAATACGGGCTGGACACCATCTCCGCGGGGAATGCCATCGCCTTCTATCGCGAATACCAGGGGGGCTTTGACTCTCCCCAATCTGTGCTGCCCCTGATCGGGAAGATCGCCGAACGCAAGGACGAAGGCGCACTCCTCGCCGATGGGGTCCTTGAGGCGCAAGAGCAGCTGGGCGTGGACTTCGGCATGCACGTCAAGGGCCTCGAGCTCTCAGCCTACGACCCCAGAGCATTCCTGGGCATGGCCCTTTCCTACTCCACCAACAACCGCGGCGGATGCCACTGCCGGGCCTGGACGGTGCGACCCGAGGTCTTTGGCACAGAATTCACC
>DATKVP010000008.1:0-10131 GCA_035530015.1 Anaerolineae bacterium
TGTCCGCCCGGTGTCGTGAAGACTGGCAGCTTCCCGGAGTCGATCCATTTGAGGACCGCTGCGCTGGTGACTTCGCAGTAGCTGGCGATATCGCCGGTGGTGAGGAACCTCTGCCTTCTCATACCGTCTCCTACTCGCCTCGCCACCTGAGGCGAGTTAGCGTTGTTGGCATTTTGTGTATTCTTGCGGTTTGCCTCCAGTCTACAGGCATTCTATGTGCATGGCAATAGGAAGAAAGTACCTACTTACCACGTCGCATGGTGGTGGTGTAATGAGCCGAATGGGAATCCGAGCGACCAGCGACAGAGGATGGACGCATGGCGCCTAGTCTTGGCGAGGATCGCCGGTGTCACGCCACGCGGAGGGTCCCTTGAGGGCGATCCGCTACCTCGGGTTGCGGGAGCGGGGACTTATACTGAGACCCTGCCGATCTCGCCTGCTCCCGACCTGGCTGTGATCGCGGGGTGGACTTCTGCGACTGGGGAATCGCCGGCAAAGCCAGCCGTACTCTCCTGACCCGCTCACCTGCATAGGAGCTTCCCCGGTGGCTGCGGGAGAGCTGCGCCCCCTCGGAACGACGTGGCGTGGGCCAGTCTTCGCTGCGCTGGCGACTTCACTTCAACTATCACTACGGACGGCGACTCACGCCCTTGAGGATCGATGGCGCTGGAGGGGAGACGGACCGTATTAAGGGTACGCGATGGCGCGAGTCAGGTTCGAGGCAGCGCTCGAAGGCGGGGTGACAGTTGCCCGGGAGCAAGTCCGAAACAGCGGCGACCCCTAGCTGTCCTTCTCGCGATTGATGTCGAGGAGGGTCTTTACTTCTTCATCCGATGTCTGATCGAAGACGTTGTAGAATGCTCCCACCGCCCAGAAGACCTCAGGAGAGTGTAGACAGACTAGCTCATCGACCTCCTGTCGCAGACTCTCGATACTGTCCCGAGGTCCGACTGGAACTGCGAGGATCAGCTTGGCTGGCTCTTGGCTCTTGATAGCTTTGATAGTGGCGAGGGTAGTCGCGCCGGTTGCCACTCCATCGTCGACGAGGATGACTACTTTGCCTGCCAGTTCGGGGCTTGGCCCTTCTCCTCGGTACTCGGCCAGTCGCCTGAGGATCTCTTGCTTCTGTCTGTCTGATTCCTGCTCGACATAGTCTTGCGACACGTCGAGCCTCCTCACCAATTGGTGGTCGATGAGCAGCGTGCCGTCGCTTGCCACGGCTCCGATAGCCAGTTCGGGGTTGTGGGGAGCGCCGATCTTGCGAGTGATGTAGACGTCAAGAGGGGCGCCCAGGGCTTTTGCGATCTCGTGGCCGACAACGACCCCACCTCGGGGAATGCCCAGCACGATCATGTTGGGCGTCTCCTCGTAAGACGCCAGTTCCCCAGCCAGCGCCTTCCCGGCTTCGCGGCGATCTTGAAACAGCATACTGGCCTCCCTCCTCTAGTAAATGGCCGACGCCAGCGCCTTTTGCACGGCGTCAGCGGGGTCAGTGGCCGGGATCATGCCCTTCGCCTCGTCCCAGCCCTCTCTACCTAATTGCCAGGAGCCCAGCCCCACGACGGGGATCCCCTGTTTAAGGGCGTGCGCTATCTCCGACAACGTGCCGAAGCCTCCGCGAACTGCTATCACCGACTGTCCCGAACTGGCCACGATCACGTTCCGTGCATCTCCCAGGCCTGTCACAATGGGAATGTCAATGTAAGGGTTCGCGTCGCGGCGGCTGCGGCCCGGCAGGACACCGATGGTCAGGCCTCCCGCACTCTTGGCTCCGCGGCAGGCGGCTTCCATGACACCACCCAATCCTCCGCATACCACGGTGGCTCCGCTCTCTGCCACCAACCGCCCCACCTCCTCGGCCAGGCTGGCGGTGTCGGCGGAGCAGGAACCGTCCCCTATCACGGACACTATCATCCTCGTTCCTCCAGTGGCACAGCCGCCAAGCGCGTGTACCTGGCCCCTGCGGGAGAGAGCTCGCTCTTCATCAAGGTGACTTCGCGCACCTGCATCTCGCCCAGTGAGCCGACCGTTTGCTCCTGGATTAAGTCCCCGATGCGGCGCTGGTCGCTGTCGGTGACACGCCGAGCCACTCGGCCCAGGGTGAGGTGCGGAGTGGACCTCCGCTTCTCTGGCGGATATCCCAGCACTGAGAGTCGATCTTCAATGGCGGTCTGGAGCCGAGCCAGTGTTGCTGTGTCTCCGTCTACTCCCACCCATATCACATTAGGGCGCTTGGTGGTCGGAAAGCAACCAAGTCCGCCCAAGCTGATGGCGAAGGGCATCACACCATCTCTCCCCTGGGTCACGGCGAGGACAATCTCCTTGATACTGTTTGCCGGTACATTGCCCAGGAACTTCAGGGTGAGATGTATGCCATCGGGTCTGACCCACCGCACCTCATCCGAGATACCCTTGCTCTTCAGGGATCGCTGGATAAGGTCTAACTGATGCCTCAACTCTTCGTTCAGCTCTATGGCCACGAAACTCCTGATCTGTTCCATTCTCTTACCGCTGAGATTATAGCACACCAGGTTCTCTTTCTTCAAACTACTGTGCGACTCGCGACCTGGGCACTGCGACGTGTCCCGCTCACCCGCCAGTACCTCTCGGCGAGCCCCTCTTCAGGGCTCACCGCCCGTGCATACTCACGCACGCGTATGTCCATGGCTGTTGCGCTGCCAAAGAGGCTGGCCATTTGTGACCGATAAGCGGCGATCGCCTCAATCTTGGCTTCCAGACACATCTCGTCGAACGGTTGCAGCTCTGATTCCCACACTCGAGTTCTGAGCGCCTCCAGGGTGCTCGTGAGAGCGCCGGGCCGGTCAACGTAGGGATAATCCTCGTAGAACACGATCTCGTTGGAGTGGGCACGCAGACTGAGCAGTGCATTCCTGACCAACTGGTGATCCACATGGTTTCCCACGGAGAGCGGCGCGTAGATTGTTGAGTCCTGAGGTGAGCGTATGTCAGCGATGGCTGCCGCTACCTGAGACAGGAGATTGGCATCTGCGGGATGGATAGAACTGAAGAGCTCCTCGTCTGAAGAGTAGAGGAAGGAGCCGCCATGGGAGCGGTAGATAGCATCTGGGTACTCCAAATGCAGGCAGTCTGCGCCCAGTAGGGCCAGAGCTCTCCGGTCCTCTTCACCCCGCATGGCTGCGGGGGAGGGGTCGATTCCCCATCGAGCGTGCGTCTGGGCGGCGAATTTGGATAGGTCCCTATGTTGCGGCGCACCGACGAAGACGGTGACCACCAGGACGTGTGTCCCGCCGAGGACCTGTCGGCGGATCAGCCCACCACAGGACAACACGGCATCGTCCAGGTGTGGCGATAGATACAGGGCTAGTTTGCGCATATCCTGGGTCCCCAACGGAGAAGAGTATCACACCCCGCTCTTGGGGGCCACAGGTGTGGCCCCCAGTAGTGCGAACGGGAAAGCGCGAGTTGGCACACAGGTCGACCACCTTTTGCTGGATTCTGCGATCTTATCAGCCTGTGGCAGAGGTGCCTGCAACGATGCCATGTCCGCTTGGTCCCGCACTTCGCTTGACTTTGTCGCAAAGTGTGGTAACATACTGCACAAAAAAGAGCGGAGGATCTAGTAGAGGTGAAGAATACTTTGCTCGTAGTTCTTGTGCTCGTGATTGTAGTACTCACAGCCTGCCGTGCTCCCGAGGTCCCCTCGTCACCGTCAGGGATACCTTCCCCTCGGCCGAGGGGTACGGATACACCGATGCCAGCGAATGACGAAGAGGCCGTGATGCAGCTCCTGAACGCTGAGGGAGAGGGAGTTGTCTCGCAGGACATTGACCGCCTGATGGAGATCTGGAACCAGGATGGCGTGGTGAATGATGCCAACCATACTCCGGACAACCCGTCCGATGATCGGATTTGGAGTGGCATTGCCGCGATTCGTGAGAGATACGTGAACGAGATCTTTCCATCGGCTCCCAGTGCGGTGACCCACCCTGATGTGGAGGTGATCGTCGAGGGCGACACCGCCACAGCCCTCAGCACCACCACGATCGGGATAGACCATGCACCAGGTGGCGATAGATGGACCTTTGCCAAGACCAACGGCCGTTGGTTGATCACCAGTCTGACCTTCAATCTCGAAGCCCAGTAGTCCTGGTGAAGGCACCACTGGTAGCCCAGTGAGGACCGCGTGGCGGTGGGGAACGTGATCGCTCCCGACCGCCATTTTGTCCCGGAGACCTGTTTCGAAAGGAGAGGGAGTGTACGGTGGGTGAACTGGACCGCATCATCAGGGTGGCTCGAGGAGAGGAAGAGGCTGAGCTGTTGCTGAAGAACGCTCGGCTCGTCAACGTGCTTTCTGGCGAGATTCATGAGACGGATATCGCTGTAGCCAGCAATCGCGTTGTGGGACTTGGGGAGTACGGGGCCAAGGAGGTCTTGGATCTCCAGGGCTCCTATTTGTGTCCCGGTTTGATCGACGGCCACGTCCACATCGAAAGCTCGATGTTGCGTATCCCTGAGTTTGCCAGAGTCGTGGTGCCCCACGGGACGACTACGGTTGTCGCCGATCCCCATGAGATAGCCAACATCCTCGGGTTGGATGGCATTCTCTACATGAGGGAGTCGAGCAAGGGTAGTCCTCTAGAAGTGTACTTCATGTTGCCTTCGTGCGTTCCATCCACCGAGTTAGAGACCGCCGGCTCCCGGCTCATGTCCTATGATCTCTCTCCGCTGCTGCGGGAGGACTGGGTGGTAGGAGTGGCGGAGATGATGAACTACCCAGGTGTCCTGGATAGGAACGGGGATGTCCTGGCGAGGATAGCCATGGCCGGAGGCAAGCGCGTGGACGGCCATGCGCCGCGCCTGTCTGGGAAGGACTTGAACGCCTACATTGCCGCCGGCATTGCTTCGGACCATGAGAGCAGCTCCCTCGAGGAGGCCAGGGAGAAGTTACAGCGGGGGATGTATGTCATGATTCGCGAGGGCAGCGTCGCCAGGAACATGGAGGCCCTGCTGGAGCTGGTGACCCCCAAGAACGCGCGCAGGTGCATGTTGGTCAGCGACGACAACGATCCGGCACAGTTACTCGAGCACGGGCACATGGATCACATAGTAAGGAAAGCCATAGGTTTGGGGCTGGAGCCTGTGCTGGCCATCCAGATGGCTACCATCAACGCTGCTGAATATTTCGGGCTCCGGGACCTGGGTGCTGTCGCCCCCGGATACCGGGCGGACATGGTGGTGTTCGACGACTTCGATAGCTTCCGGATCGAGAAGGTCTTTCGCGGTGGTCGTTTGGTCTCCGAGAGCGGCGAGATGCTTGACATGGGCGGCGAGCGGCGGCCCGTTCCGCTGAGAGGTACCGTCAACGTATCCTGGATAGAGTTGGAGCACTTCCGCATCCAGGCAGAGGGCACGAAAGCGAGAGTGATCGAGCTGACACCCAACCAACTGGTCACCAGGCAGGTCGTACATCCCGTCAAGACAGTCGACGGGGCGGCTGTGGCTGACGTAGAGCGAGACATACTTAAGCTGGCCGTCATCGAAAGGCATCTTGCATCAGGTAACACGGGTCTGGGTTTTGTGAAAGGGTTTGGGCTGAAGCGTGGGGCGCTAGCGTCTTCGGTAGCCCACGATTCCCACAACATCATCGTAGTGGGAACGAATGACGAAGACATGACAACCGCTGCGGTGCAAATCGTGAAGATGCAGGGCGGCCTGGTCGCGGTCGCTGAGGGAGAGGTTCTGGCTACCGTGCCCTTACCCATAGCTGGCTTGATGTCCGAGAAGTCAGCGAAGGAGTTGAGGGTCGAGGTGGAGAATATTGAGAAGGCTGCCAGAGATGCCGGCTGTACGGTCTCCACCCCCTTCATGGCCATGTCCTTCCTGGCCCTGCCGGTCATACCCCGACTGAAGCTGACCGACAAGGGCTTGGTGGACGTGAAGAAGTTCGGCTTCGTACCCCTCTTCGTCGACAGCTGAGAGGGGAGGACATCTGAGGAGTGCTCGCCGGTCCCGCCATCCGGGCGGCGGATCGGGAACGATCTGTCTGGCCACGGCTCTGCTCCCCGTGTGCGGGCTACACCCCACAGGGTTCGATCATGCCCCTGTCACTGCCCCGCAGGTCTCAAGAAGGCTAGAGCCACTCGCTGTCGATTCATGCCCCACGAGAGGAGAGCATCGCCCTGACAGAGGGGGGACTACGGGGGTTCTAGCCCGTGTTGATCAAGGAGTGCTGTGTCTGCGAGGATAGCCTGCGTAGGCGCATCCGCCACTACTCGCCCCCGATCCAGGACCACAGTACGTGGCAGCAGCTCGTCCACCAGTCGAATGTCGTGGGTGGCCACGATCATGGCTTGAGGCAGCGACCTGAGAAGGCGAATCAAGCCTCGTCTCGCGCGGGGATCCAGTTCACCGGAAGGCTCGTCGAGGGCGAGGATCGCCGGTCGCATCGCCAGCACAGTCGCTATGGCTACACGCTTCTTCTCCCCCAGACTGAGATGGTGTGACATGCGACTCTGAAAACCTTCCATCCCCACTTCGGCCAAAGCCCAATTCACCCGACTTCGCACTTCCTCCTCGTCCAGGTTCATGTGCAGGGGACCGAAGGCAACGTCCTCGAACACGGTCGGGGAGAAGAGTTGATCATCTGGATGCTGGAATACGAGCCCTACTTGGCTACGAACCAGGCTCAGGTTTCCATCGCCCACCTCTTGGCCCATGATCCGCACTGAACCCTGTCCTCTGAGGATGCCGTTGAGATGAAGTAGCAATGTGGACTTCCCCGCCCCGTTGGGTCCGACGAGGGCCACCTTCTCCCTCTCCCGGACTACCAAGTTGACTTTGTCGAGAGCTCGTCTACCGTCCGGATAGCTGAAGGTGACATCAGCCACCTCTATGACGGGCTGCGCCTTCCCCTCTGCTGCCCGGGCAATGTCGTCCATAGGCAGCCCGCGCTCCGGGGTGTGGGCTGAGTACTCAGGTGCAGCAACCATCTCACGTTCCTCTCTGGTAGAGACTCAGTACCAGCACGCCCAGGAGGTAGGCCAGGAAGGCGCCAATGGTGACGAGATCACCGGGTCCCAGGTCTCGTGATCGCATGGTACGGATATCTCCCTTGAAACCTCTGGAGAGCATGGCGGCGTAGATGCGTTCGCTCCGCTCGTAGCTCCGCAGAAACAGGGAGCCAATCATTCCTCCTAGCACTCTTGCCCTCCATAAGACGCTGCCTCCGGCTGCTCCCTTTGGGCTAGCGCTGCGAGCTTCTCTGGCGCGATGTAGCCGGAGGGCTTCATCCGCGATGATGAAGATGTAGCGATACATGAAGGAGACGATTGACACGAGTACTCTGGGCACCTTGAGCGACCTCATGGCGGCCACGAGATGCGGGAAGGTAGTAGTGGTAACGAGGGCGGTGGCAGCGAGCACCGACAACCAGGCTTTGGCCAGAATGCTGACGAAGGCGATGATTCCCTCGTGGCTGATGGAGAGGGTCCACCGAGCCAGTTCGAAGGCGGCGACTCTGGTCCCCTCTTGAGTGAAGATCAGGGTCAGCGCGGCCAGGGCGAAGGGAATCGCGATCAGGGATCTCTTGAAGATCACGGACGGCTGGATGCGAGACAGCCCAACGATGAAGCCTATCGCTATCAGGAACAGAGCATAGGATAGCCAAGCCCCCGCCGGCGAAGCGGTGACGGCCACAATGAACGCCAGGGTGAGGATCAATTTGACCCTGGCATCAAGGCGATGGATTGGACTATCGCCTTCCTGATGGATGTCCAGTACTTGGATGTGGGTCAAGAGTGCTCCCGAGTGCGCTGCTGACGTGAGTTGGAGGCTTGCCTCGTGGGCCGGCAGGCCGGCCGCGTCAACCAGCTGACCTACTGGGTCTCTCCTTCAGTCCACTGGCCTCGGAGTGCATAGCCTGCTCCCAGGGCCACGCCGAATACGACGAGCACGCCGACGATGCCCGCCAGGACGGTGGCCAGGGCTTCGCTCGACACGCCGGGGAGAACATAGTCGGGAATAATCTCATAGAACGACTCCGCCTGTAGCTCTATGAAACCCTGATCTTCCGCTACTCGCTCCAATCCGTCCGGCCAGCCAGACGCCAGAGGAGAGATCACGGTAAGGCCAAGGGCGATGATGAGGCCGACGATCCACCATCTCTTGCTTCGCATCTGGGACCTCCCTACTTGGCTGATGGCCGGGACTCAACGAGGTCGCGTCTCGTCGCGGTGATGAATGCCAGCGTGCCCACGGTGATCAACCCCTCTCCCACGCCGATCAGGGTGTGAATGGCGCCCATGGCGGGCAGGGCAACTTGCATCGGTGAGGAGCCCGACAGGCCGAGTTGGACCGCGCACGACAAAGCGGCCACGAACACCGAGATCCAGGCCGCCGCGAAAGCGCTCGCCAAATTCGCCCGTGCTTTGTTGCCCAGGACTCGCTGCGCACCCGCGTACACGTAGTAGCCAACGAGGCAGGCGATTACGGCCATGTTGAGGATATTGGCCCCCATCGCGACCAACCCGCCGTCCTGAAAGAGAAGGGCCTGGACCAGGACGACGGCCGTCATGACCAGCATGCTTGCCCAGGGCCCCAGCAGGATAGCCGCCAGAGCACCGCCGATGAGATGCCCTGACGTGCCACCAGCCACGGGGAAGTTCAGCATCTGAGCGGCGAAGATGAAGGCGGCCATGACACCCATCAGAGGTACCTGTTTCTCCCTCAGTTGTCGGTTGGTGCGCGTGACAGCATACGCGAGGGCTGCAATGGAGAGCAGCCAGGCCATTCCCGCGATTCTCAGGGAGAGAAAACCGTCGGGGATGTGCATCGCCTCAGGCAGCAAACGAGGGACGAGCCACGAGATGCTTGCGATCATCGTTACTTCCTCCCTTCTCTTTGGATCCGATCACAGTTGCCACGGACGCCTGTTGTCTGCTGACGCTGGGTGTATCTTGGAGCGCTAAATGCCCTGCGACTCTGGTAGTCCGCTAATCCTCACCGTTCGGGTTAGTGTCTCTCCTACAGGCACCGCAAATCCCGAAGACTGCCAAGTGTTCAATCTCGGCATGAAAGTCGTATTCATCCTCCGTGAATGCCCTCACGGGAGCCAGGAACGAGTCGGGAAAGTCGAGTATGGTTCCACAGTCTGTGCAGATCAAGTGATGGTGTCGGCCCTTGCTCAGCAGCTCGTACTGGGCATGCCCCTGACCCAACTGTGTCTCGCTGACGAGGTGCAGGGTCTTCAGGAGGTCCAGAGTTCGGTAGACGGTAGAGATGTCCAGATAGGGGTACGCAGAGCGGACGGCCTCATGGATTTCCTCTGCGCTGATGTGACCCTCACTGTCGGCGATGGCTTCGAGGATCATCATGCGCTGCGGGGTAAGTCGATATCCTATCTGCTGCAAGGCCTCGACAACTTCGTGGTGATGGGTCATCGTGCCTCCCTTTTGTAGTAGTAAGGATACCATAACCACGAGTAATTGTCAAGTGCAACATATGTGCAGCACAGAGCCTCTCTCATTTGCAGTGGGCCGACAGGTCACTCTGTGAGGATAGACCGGGGTCAGGTGCCGCAAAGGCATCTCTCCGGTGGCAGTCGAGGGGCAGATCTAGGCGGCAGCCTTCAGCCTGTCCAATTCCGCCGCGATGAGCTGTGCTTCTTTCACCAGCTCGATGGCCCCTTCGAAGACCGCGATGCCTTTCATGTCGGCTTCGATAGCGTTCGGGCTGTAGGGGAGAAAGCCCAGGATGGGGAGGTCAGGACCGTGCTTCTGGATGAACTCCCGGTCTCTTGCGTCCCGGACTGAGTTGCCGACCAGGTAGAGGCGAGGGATGCCGATGTCGTGTGCCAGCCTCTGAATCAGCTCAGCGGTCTGGAGGCTTCGGCGACCTGGTTCCACAACGATCAAGAACGCGTCCACAGCCTGCGCTGTGGCACGACCCAGGTGTTCGACGCCGGCCTCCATGTCCATGATCACCTCTTCTTCGCTGGAACGATCCAGCAAAAGGTGCGTGACCAACGTCTTCAAGAGCACACTCTCGGGGCAAATACAGCCGCCGCCGCCCTTCTTCACAGTGCCCAGCTGCAGCAATCTGATCCCTCGATACTGCGCGCTGAAGCGCTCGGGGATATCGTCAACTTGAGGG
>DATKVP010000009.1:0-3063 GCA_035530015.1 Anaerolineae bacterium
GGCCACTTCGAGACCATCATGTTCCCCTTCAATTTCATTGCCAGCGAGGCCGCCCAGGAATTGATCCCCCTGGCCCTGGAGAACGACGTAGGTTTCATCGCCATGAAACCTCTGGCAGGAGGCGCACTGCACGACGCCATCCTGGCCTTCAAGTACCTGCGACAGTTTCCCCTGGTTCTGCCCATCCCGGGCATCGAGCGGGCAGAGGAGATAGAAGAGATCGTCGCCATCATGGAAGGGTCCGCCGAGATGACCTCCGAGGAGCAGACGGCCATGGAGCGCGTGCGCGCGGAGCTGGGGAACCGCTTCTGTCGCCGCTGTGGATACTGCCAGCCATGTCCCCAGGGCGTCTCCATCCAGACACTGATGATCTTGGACAGCATCATCAAGCGCATGCCAGCCAGCGATGTCTTCCCAGACCTTGCACAGGCCGTGGATGCGGCCCAAGAGTGTAGCGAATGCGGCGAGTGTGAGGACAAGTGCCCCTATGGTCTCCCCATCCGGGAGATGATCCAGGAGCACATCGCTCTATTCCACAGAGAGAAGGCGAAGGCCGGCCTCATCTAGATCGGAGAGCTAACAGACAGATGTCCAACTCCTGCCACTTCTACTACGAGGACAGCCACCGCAGGTCCCCCAAGAAGGAGTGCCGCCTCATCGAACGCAACCCGGCATCGGCTCCTTGGGACGACAAACTGTGTCGTTCCTGCACGGTGCCGGAGATACTCGAGCAGAACCCGTGCACCCAGTTGGCGCTGGAAGCCGAGGTGAGGTCGCGATTTGGGCTGTTCCGCAGGCTCGCGGTTCTGGCCGTCTGCACGGCTACGCTCCAAGAGATCGGCGACGCGAAGAGCTGTAGGCGAAGGTGTGAGCAGTTCGAAAGAGTGGTGTGATCAGGCGCCCTGGAACGGTTGAGCCTCGGTATCGCCTGGGCATTCGTGATGGGGCGCTGTGGACAGAGAGGCGCAGTTCTCGCCTCTATTGGGGCAAGGAGAGCCTCCTCAGACCTGGCAACTGGGGCAGAAGTACGTGCCTCTACCCCCCACGGACATCTTCTCGATGGGAGTGCTGCAGACGGAGCATGGTTCGCCTTTTCGGCCCTTCACCTGGAACTGCTTCTGAAAGCTCCCCCTGCTCCCATCCAGATGCACGAAGGCCATCTCCGACGAACCTCCTAGGTCCAACCCGCGCCGCAAGGTACATACCATGGTCAAGTACAACGTTTGGACCTCTTCGCCCGTCAAAGAACAGGCTACTCTAGTCGGTGAGATACCAGCCTGGAAGAGTATCTCGTCGGCGTAGGTGTTGCCTATGCCCGCGATGTGCCTCTGATCCAGTAGAAACGACTTGATCTTGCCCTTCCGCCGCGCCAGCAACTCTCCCAGAAGCAGTGCGGTGAACCCTTCCCCCAGCGGGTCGCAACCCAGCTTCTTGAGCTCTGGTAGCTTTTCCAGCTCCCGCGTGCAAACCAGGCGAACGAATTTCAAATGCACCTGGCCCAAGGAGAGTTGGTCCTCTCCGAAGTCCAGCACCAGACATGCGTCGTGGGGCTCTCCGTCATGGAGGCTCGACAGCAACAACTGCCCCACCATCATCAGATGAACGACCAGCGAGAACCCGCTATCCAGGTGCAGGAGTAGCATCTTGCCTCGCCGCTCAACATCAACGATCGTACCCCCCTCTACCGCAGCCTTCCACTGGGAGACGGGGCAGGCGTCTTCCTTTCCTTGGGGGACGGCGAGTTCCTTCACCTGTCGACCCAGGACGTGCGCCCTCAGTTCATTCTTCAGGAGCTCCAGTTCAGGTAGCTCCGGCATCTACTCACCCCCGGCCTCCATCCTGCCTGGCTTCACCGGACCGGCCCGGTCAGCTCGCTCTAGAAGGCAGGTCTACCCGAGGAGGCCACCCTCTCCCTGCCGCCCAGTCTCGCCCGGCAGAGCATCTCCTCTGTCCCATACTCCTCGAAAACGAAGCCCCGTGTCACCCGCCAGCCCGGTCATGCGCTGAAACACCCGGCGTGGTGCCGTCCCATATTGCAGCGACAAGCTAGCGGTGCCCGTCTTCATCTGCAAGCACCTCCCCCGACACGGTCGGGGTGGACTGGAACCAGCTCTCCAATTCTCCAGCAAGCCTATCGCCGATCCCCTTGATGCTCAGCAGACCCTTCTTGCCCTGCTCGCGGTACACGGACTGCACGTCCTTCTCCAGCTTTTCGACGGACCATGCTGCCTTGCGATAAGCCCATTGACGATAGCTCGGCGCCTCCTCGAGGAAGAGGTCATACGCTCTCAGGAAGAACCTCTCAGCGATGTGTTTGTTTCCCGCCAGCGGGTCCTTGGCCAGGATCGGCCGCCTCATACGATCAGGAATGCCGAGCTCCACGCAGATCTCCCGCACGCGACGTAGTAGCTGCGGACCGTAGCCACCTCTTGTCTCGAAGCCAGTACCGTACACCTGACTGTACATCGGCAATAGTTCGGGATAGTGCCGCTCGAGAAAACCCATGTATCGTCCGCGCTGTGCCCCCTCTTTGAGGGTAAGGCCCCCGCCCAAGACGAACTGCCCTCCAGCGTCGCGAACCCTGCCGACCACGTCTCTGATGTTGCTTTCACCATCGGATATGCCCGGCAGGAGAGGCATCATCGCCACGCCCGTTGTCAGACCTGCTTCAGCCACCTGTCTCATCGCCTCCAACCTGCGCTCGGGCGGCGAGGCCCCCGGTTCGAACCGGGATGCGATCCCTTCATCAAAGGTGGTTATGGTGAAGAAGACGCAAGCCCACGACTGGCGATCGATCTCCCCGTACAGCTCCAGGTCGCGCAACACGAGGTCCGACTTCGTGAGCACCTCCACCGGGAACCGATGACGCCCGAGAACCTCCACCACCGCCCTGGTCAGCCCACATTTCTCCTCGACGGGCTGATAGCTATCGCAGACCCCACCGGTGGCCACCACATCTCGCTTCAGCCTGCGCAGCTGCCTCTCCAACACCTCCGCGGCGTTTTCCTTGAAGAACACCTTCTCCTCGAAGCTCTCCGACAGCCCGTACTGATTGGCCCGAGC
>DATKVP010000010.1:0-4333 GCA_035530015.1 Anaerolineae bacterium
ACGGGGAAACCCGACCTGGCCATGATCACCATAGGGGTGGAGACGAGGAATGCAGAGGCCCGGGCGGCGGCCGAGGAGAACGATGATCGGATGGCCGACGTGATGGCTGCGATCCTGGAGCTGGGAGTCGCTGAGGAGGACATCCAGACGGTGGACTACAGCGTCCGGGCCGAGATCGACTGGGACGACGACGAGCGGCGGGTCATCGGGTATGTGGTCAGCAACTCTGTCATGTTGAAACTGCGGGAGGTGGACAAGGCGGGAGACGTGCTGGATGCGGTGACCGAGGCGGGAGCTAACAACATCTATGGTATCCAGTTCACGTTCGATGATCCCGCAGTGCTGCGCGAAGAGGCCAGGGCCGAGGCGATGGCTCAGGCACGAGACAAGGCAGAGGCGCTGGCTCAGTTAGCTGGTGTGGGGCTGGGGAAACCACGATACATCAACGAATCCTTCATGGAGTCGCCCCCATACTATCTGGAGCCGATCTACGCCGCAGCGGAGAGAGGGATGGGCGGAGGTGCTGCACCGGTGCAGCCGGGCCAGTTGGAGGTCGCGGTGCAGGTACAGATCACTTTCGACATTCGCTAACAGTTTCCCTGGAGCTACGCGCTCGCCGGAACCACCGAAGGCCGCCCAACCCTTGTTGAGGCGGCCTCTTTTGCTAGAGACCATCCTCTATGGTATACTAGCGCGAGGAGATGGGAGCGCGTACGATGTCGGCGGGCCAAGGACCGATGGGGTCGTGGAGTGACGACGGCGCTGCCACACTCCAATAGATGGGCGGAGGGCATGTCATGAGCGTTTGGCAGTCTTTGAAAGACACCTTCTTTCCTGCGGTACCCGAACCCTTGGGCAAGGGTATGTTCCATTACATGACTCCGGACGGGGCTGAGGAGCGGTTCCGGGTACATCTGCGCGTGGAGGATGACGGCGAGGGTATCCTCGTTGTCAACGCCGCGAAGGTCTTGCATCTCAACAAGACCGCCACTGAGCATGCCAAGCTGCTCATCGAGGGCAAAGACACAGATACGGCGGTCAGAGAACTGAAGAGGCGTTACAAAGCATCGACGGGCAGGCTCCGCGAGGACCACGAGAACCTGAGGGACACGATCGTCACCCTGGCTACCACCGACGACGTCTGTCCCATATCGTATCTTGACGTACAGAGGATCGAACCCTTTGATACACCTGTCTCGGCGCCGTACCGCATGGACCTGGCGCTCACGTACAGGTGCAACGCTGACTGTGGCCACTGCTACGTTGGCCGTCCGAGGGACATGGAGAGCCTGACCACTCCAGAGTGGAAACAGGTTATCGAGATGCTGTGGGATCTTGGCATACCGCACGTGGTCTTCACCGGAGGCGAGGCGACCATGTACCCCGACCTGGCCGAGTTGGTTCGGCATGCTGAGGACGTGGGACTGGTTGCTGGTCTGCTGACCAACGGCATCAAGCTTGCGGACGAAGGCTACCTTGGAGAGCTGGTGGACGCGGGATTGGACCACATACAGATCACGTTGGAATCTCACGATGAGGAGATCCACAACCGGATGGTGGGGGCGGAGGTCTGGAAGCAGACCGTCCAAGGTATCAAGAACGCGGTCGCCACGGACGTCTATACGATCACGAACAGCACGCTGACCACTCTGAACGCTTCGCAGTTCGAGGGGACCATACAGTTCCTGAAGGAGCTGGGTATTGAGACCTTTGCCTGTAACAGTCTCATCTATTCTGGAAAGGGACCGTCGAGCGGCATCGGCATCCCGGAAGCAGAGCTGGAAGGTCTCATGGTCGGGGTGCGCGACAAGGCGATCACTGAGGGGATGAGGCTCATCTGGTACACGCCGACGCAGTATTGTGAGTTCCATCCAGTGGACCTGGAGCTGGGAGCCAAGTTCTGTACGGCCGCCAGGTACAACATGTGCGTCGAGCCCAATGGGGATGTGATTCCCTGCCAGAGCTACTATTCTAGCCTGGGGAATATTCTTCGAGACGACTGGGATTCCATCTGGAATCATGCCGATGCGGTGAGCCTCAGGGACAGGGACTGGGTGATGGAGAAGTGTCGTTCCTGCGATGAGATGCCGCTGTGTGGTGGTGGGTGCCCCCTGTACCTGAAGAACGAGGGCGCCCTGTGCATCGAGAGCACCTCAACCGCGGTCTAGATCGGTCTTCGTGTTCAGCGGCTCTTCCGTGCGAAGGCGATCGCCAGGTAGGATGGAGCGACACTGGTGAGCCTCACAGTCGAGAAATGGCATCGGCAGTTCCTGCGGCAGGCTCGCTGGACCCAAGAAATACGCTCTCATCTCTATCGCCAGGCGGGCCTGTGGGGCGCGGAAAGGGTGCTCGATGTCGGCTGTGGCACCGGGGCAGTGACCGCAGAGGTCTCACAGCGAACCCGAGGGAGGGTCACGGGCCTCGATCTTGATCCGTCCATGACCAGCTTCGCGGCCGGTTGGATCTCGGATGTCGACTGGATCGTGGGAGATGCGCATTGGTTGCCTTTCCAAGACGAGAGCTTCGATCTGGTGCTGTGCAGCTTCCTGCTGTTGTGGGTTGAGAGGCCGGCGTTGGCGGTGCAGGAGATGGCTCGCGTGGTCAGGGAGGGCGGCGTGGTCTTGGCCACGACTGAGCCCGATTACGGGGGGCGTATAGATTATCCGGAAGATATCGAGCTGGGGCCGCTGATGGAGGAGTCGCTGCGCCGAGAGGGAGCGAATCCTCGGATTGGCCGTCGCTTGAAGGCCCTTCTCTCGTCCGCCGGGTTGGTGGCGCAATCTGGGATCGTCAGCTCCGTGTGGGATGACAGGCGGCTCTCGGAAGAGTTCGATGCAGAATGGGATTTCATCTTCGAGACGCTTGACAACGTCGCCGACGGAGCACAACTGCGGGGGTATCGGGACAAAGCGTGGAGGGCCCTGCAAGACGGATCGCGTCTGTTCTTCATGCCCCATTTCTGGGCCCTGGGTAGGAAGCCAGCGGCGAGTCCGAGGTGAGGGCCGCGGCCCCTTTGGAGGGAGGAGAAGCCATGCCCATGCTGAAGGAGGAGGACAGGAAAGAGGTCGGCAAGCAACTGGCCGAATTGGCGAGCCCGGTGCGGCTGGTCATGTTCACGCAGGACTTCGAGTGCGACTTCTGCTCCGAGACTCGTGAGTTGGTGGAGGAGTTGGCGTCTCTGTCCGATAAGGTGGACGCCGAGATCTATAACTTCACCACGGACAAGGACGAAGTCGACGAGTATGGCATAGACAAGATCCCGGCCATCGCCGTCGTGGGTGAGAGGGACTACGGGGTGCGTTTCTACGGGATACCCTCAGGCTACGAGTTCGTGTCCTTGATCGAGGCCATAAAGGTGGTCTCTGGGGGACAGTCCAAGTTATCCGATGCCTCGAGGGAGGCGCTGGCGGAGATAGATGAGCCGATCCACTTCCAGGTCTTCGTCACTCCTACTTGACCGTACTGCCCCGGCGCGGTCGTGCTGACACACAAGATGGCAGTAGAGAGTGACTACGTTACCGCAGACATGGTGGAGGCCACCGAGTTTCCCCAGCTGGCGATCAATTACCAGGTCCGTGGTGTGCCGCGTACAGTGATCAACCAGACCACCTTCGTGGACGGGATGGTGCCTGAACCACTGATGCTCCAGGGGGTGCTCACGGCCATTGGAGAACAGGGGGAGGACGCGGCACCTGAGTGAAGCTTCTGTCCCTCCGGCTGGATGATCCTGTGCCGGGCCCGACGGAACGGCTGTCTTCCGTAACCTACCATGCTTGATCTCTCGATAATCGTCGTTAACTGGAATACCCGAGACCTGCTGCGCGATTGCCTGAAGTCCGTATACGAGAGCGAAGGTGAGTTCATCTTCGAAACCGTCGTCGTGGACAACTGCTCTGGCGACGGTAGCTGCGCTATGGTGCGTGAGGAGTTCCCCCAGGTGCATGTCATCGAGAGTGAAATCAACGGTGGCTACGCCTACGCCAACAACCTGGGGTTGCAGCGCGTCCACGCGCGCAACTACCTCTTGCTGAACAGTGACACAGTGATCCCTCCGCGCGCCCTCGAGCAGATGCTCGAGTTCATGGATGCTCACCCTGAGGTCGGCATGGCGGGGCCCAAGCTGGTCCTGGCCGACGGGAGTTTGGATCTGGCCTGCCGGCGCAGTTTTCCGACTGTCGAAAACTCCTTCTACAAGCTGTTCGGTTTGAGCCGTCTTTTCCCCGGAAGCAGGCGCTTCGGGCGCTACAACCTGACGTACCTTGATCCCGACGAGACGGCTGAAGTGGACTCGGTGGTGGGAGCGTTCATGATGGTCCGGGGGGAAGTCGTCGAG
>DATKVP010000011.1:0-5577 GCA_035530015.1 Anaerolineae bacterium
CCGCTGCTCGGCTGACAGCAACGGCAATCCCTGGTCAGAAGACAAGGCGCTTATCTGGTGGGACGCCTCTGCGGGGAGCTGGACGGGTTATGATGTCCCGGACTTCTCCAAGACGAAGGGCCCGGGCGACCCAGGCTTCACTGATGCGTTCATCATGTTGCCTGAGGGCAAGGCCAGGCTCTTTGCGGCCAGGAACGAGGGTCCGTTCCCTGAACACTATGAGCCACTGGAGTCGCCGACGACCAACCTGCTGTCTTCGGTGGAGTTCAACCCGGTGGTGAAACGGTGGGATGTGGAAAGCGGCCAGGACGTAGGGGACAACATCGGAACCTCAGATCAGTTCCCCATCGTTTGCAGCACCTATCGACTGGTCGAGCACTGGCAGGCAGGTGGAATGTCTGTGTGGCTCCCGTGGTTGGCGGAGGCGCAGCCGGAGACCTTTGTAGAGATGAGCCCGGAACTGGCTCAGGAAAAGGGGATCTCCAATGCGGATCGGGTCATCGTGAGTTCGGCCCGCGGTGAGATCGAGGTCGTGGCGATGGTCACACCTCGCTTCAAGCCTTTCAATG
This sequence comes from Anaerolineae bacterium, assembly GCA_035530015.1. Taxonomy (GTDB): domain Bacteria; phylum Chloroflexota; class Anaerolineae; order UBA7937; family B3-Chlor; genus JAUVXJ01. The sequence continues at coordinate 570 of DATKVP010000011.1, forward strand.
TGAACGGCAAGACAGTGCACCAGGTGGGTTTGCCCTGGCACTTCAGCTGGCAGGGACTGGCCAAGGGTGGTACGGCTAACTTCCTGACGCCTCACGTGGGCGACGGCAATACGGGGATTCCGGAGTACAAGGCGTTCCTGGTGGACGTTAGAAAGGCGGTGTGACGATGGCCAATGCGATGTTGATAGACGAATCGAGATGCATGGGCTGCCGCGGCTGCCAGGTTGCCTGCAAGCAATGGAATGACAACCCAGCGGAGGATACACAGAACTGGGGCACGTACGAGAACCCTCCCGAGCTGTCAGGCATCACCTGGACGAAGATCAAGTTCAACGAGAAAGTGGAGGGTGACCAGGTCAGGTGGCTGTTCCTCAAGCAGGGCTGCATGCATTGCACCCAGGCCAGTTGTGAGGCGGTCTGTCCAACGGGGGCCGTACGGCATCACGGTCAGTATGTGTTGGTGGATCAAGAGTGGTGTATCGGCTGTGGCTATTGTGTCGCAGCCTGTCCCTTCGACGCCATCCACTCGGCCTTCGAGGCGGCGGGCGGAGGAGAGCAAAAGGCCACCGCTCAGAAATGCACCTTATGTGTCGATCGGACGACCAATGGTCTGACCCCAGCCTGTGTGAAGACCTGCCCGGCGGACGGTCTGGACTGGGGCGATCGCAACCAGATGATAGCCAAGGGTAAGGAACGAGTTGCTGCTCTGCAAGCAGATGGGCGTCCGAGTGCCAACCTGTATGGGGAGTACGAGCTCGGTGGCCTGCACCGCCTCTATGTGCTCGCTGATGAGCCATCTGCCTATGGTTTGCCTGGATCACCACGGTACGCAACGGCCAACGTGAGCGGCCAGTGGCTGAGCGGCATTTTGACCGCTGGTGTGCTGGCCGCCGTGCCCTTCTGGCTGATTTTCAAGCGCCAGAGGGCGGAAGAGGCCAGAGGGGGAGGTGACTGACGATGATGCTGACCTGGAAATGGGAGCTGGTGATCTATCTCTGGATAGCCGGGATTGCAGGAGGTGCGTTTTTTTCGGCTTTCCTGATCAACGTCATCACACGCGGCAAGCACCCGCAACTGCCGAAGATAGCCACGTTTCTGGGCGTGCCGCTCGTGTTGCTGGGTTCGCTGCTACTGGTACTGGATCTTGGTGAGCAACTTCGTGCCTGGCACCTGTTCACCAGGTTCAGACTGGGATCGCCTATGTCTGTGGGAAGCTGGATCCTGCTGCTCTACGCCCTCATAGGCGTGGTGATGATCGCCCTCTGGTGGGCTACAAGCTTCGAACCGGGGGAGGTAAGACTCACTGTGATCTCCGGGCTGGCTAGCCTGGTTCGTCCCGCCGCCCGCCTGGTCGGGGTTCTCACCTGGATCGAGGTTGTGCTGGCGGTGCTCCTGGTGGCCTACACGGGGGTCCTCCTGAGCGCCACCAATCAGCCTCTCTGGGCGGGAGTCCTGCTGCTGCCGGCCCTGTTCGTGGTCTCGGCAGTGTCTACTGGGATGGCACTACTGGTGCTCGTGCTGAGGACGGGACTGGGCAAGGTGCTGGATACTCTGTTTGGCGGGGAGGGCGAGTCTCTGCCCGGCGAGACTTTGCACCACATGGGCATGACGAGCCTCATCCTCGGCATCATCGAGCTGGTGGTGCTGGTAGGGTATCTGGTGTGGCTGGCTTTCTTGTCTACGCCAGCCGGTGCCAGTGCGGTCGCCGTCCTACTCACGGGCCCCATGAGTCTGGTATTCTGGGGCGGAGTAGTGCTCGTGGGCCTGCTTGTCCCGCTGGTTCTGGAGGTCGCCTCTCTGAAGGGCAGAGAAGCGGTGATCGGTTCGGTACTGGCTTCCGCATCCCTGGTGCTTCTCGGAGGGCTCTTCCTGCGGGCGGCCGTGCTGCTGTCCGGCCAATTGGCGTGAGGTAGCGTCACACTCAGGTATCAGTTGCGTTTCACGTGTGACTACGGATTTTCGGGCCAGGGACAGGGGTCCCTGGCCTGACTTTTTCCATCGAAGGCGGAGGGCTTCAAGAGGACGTAGAAGTCAGGATGACTACGGGTTCAGGCTCCAGTGGGACGAGGTCCTTCCACTCCATGGCTTGCTTTGCCGCGCGCTCGTCGCCCCATTGCTGAAGGACGCGTTCCCCCGAGCATATGGAATCCACAAGAGCCCGATACCTCTGCGTCTTTCCCCCGCCGGAAGTGACGTAGGCCAGCGTCCCCATCGTGAGCAGGCATTTGGAGAAGCTGGGGCCGAAGTCACGGGCCAGCACCGGTTCGATCTCTTGCTCTATGGCGGTATCCACGTCCATGGTGTCTATCTCCAACTACGCGGGAATCTCGGCGACGACGGTGGTTCCCTTGCCGGGCTCAGAGTGCACTGAGACCGTTCCGCCCGCCAGGTGGGCTCGCTCGAACATGCCGGTGAGACCCAGCTTGCCGGTCTCCACGAGGTCGCTGGTCCTTTCGGGCACCGTGAAGCCTCGACCGTTGTCGGTAACTATGACTCGCACCACACCGTCTCCAAACTCCACCGTGGTGAGCGCCCTCGTGGCCCCGGAGTGTTTTCTGACGTTGGTGAGGGCCTCTTGAGCGATACGGAAGAGGACCAGCTCCACCTCTGGGGAGAGGCGCCGCCGTTCCCCCTTGACTTCCAGGTCGGCTTCCAGTTGGTTCTCTTGCGACATCCTGGTAGTCAGCGCTTCCAGCGTCGGCAGTAGCCCCAGGTCATCGATAGTTGACGGCCGGAGGTCCTGGCTGAAGCGACGTACATCTTGCGAGATCTGTGCCGTGAGTTGCCGAAGGTCCAGCAGACGCTGTTTGACGCGCTCGGGGTCTTCCTCGCTGGCGCTGAGCAGGCCGTCTAGCTGGCGTGACAGGGCCACCAGGCTCTGGGCTGTGTCGTCGTGGAGTTCGCGAGCGATCCGCTTGCGCTCTTCTTCCTGGGCGGTGAGGATCTGTCTGGTGTACGAGCGCATCGCTTCGTACAGACGCGCATTTTCTATGGCTACGGCTGCCTGGCGTGCCACCGCGGAGAGTACGGAAACATCGCGCTCGGAGAAATCTCTCCTGTCCGCTATGGCTATGATCCCCAGAGCCCCAAACACTTTCCCTGTGGTGGTGATGGGGACCGCAAGCACGCTCTTGACTCCGCCCTCTACGAAAGCCTCGACCCTGGCTGGATATGCGGCATAATCATCGATCACAATCGGGGCGCCTGTCGCTACCACCGCCCCGGCCAGCCCCTCTCCTTTGGCCACTGTGACGTTCATCAGTTCCTCTGGCAGGTTGTGCAGATAGGGATAGGTGATCACACCCCTCGCCTCGTCCAGAAGGGCGATGACCCCCGCGTCGGCATCCACCAGTTTCTCGGATATCTGCACCACCTTGGAGAGAACCTTACCCAGTTCGATCTCCGAGGTGATCCCCTCGGCTATCTCGCCCAGACGCCTCTCCCGATCGAGTTGTCTGGTCACGTTTCGGAGCAATCTCGCATTCTCCGCGGCCACCCCGATCTCGGAGGCGATAGCAGTGAGCAACTCCACCTCCTCCGCCATGAAGCGGTGCTCACGACTGTTGCCGACGACGATGGCGCCCAGGGGCTGGCCCTTGGACTTCAGGGGAAGGGCGATCTGGCTGCGCAAGGCGGGGTCGGTGACCAGCGATCTGGCGAGCTTGAGGCCAGTTTCGTAGCTTGTCAGGCCTGGCGGCAATCCACGATGGGCAGTCAGTATGAGATCATCGTGCCTGTCATCGAGGATGAATATCGCTCCGGCCTCGAACCCCGTGACCTCCAGGACGGTGTCCAAAGCCTCGCCGAGCATCCGCTTGAGTTCGAGGGAGCCGGTGAGAACTGCGGAAACCGCGTTAAGGGCGCGCAAACGGACCGTGGCCTTCTCGCGGAGTATCTCCTGGCTCCGCTTGATCCAGGCGAGCCAGATGGTGAGGCCTCCCACAAGGGTGACGGCGACCGTTTCCAGGAACGCATCGGCTGGTTGAGGGCTGAGCAGGAGCACACGCGGTAGCATGATGAAGAAGGCTGTGGCCAGAACTACGAGGCCGGCGATGGGGCCCAGGGCGAAGGCTGCGTAACCTATGGGTAGGATGAGCAGGACTCGTTCGGTGGAGTGACGGGTGAGGTTCACCTCGCCGCGTATAGGGATGGGCAGTGCCCGCAGTTGTGCGCTGTAGTGGAGCAGCACGCCGCTAGCCAGCATGGCGATGACTAGCCAAAGGCTGGGGCTGAAGATGATCCTCTGAAGTCGGCTCATCGAGGGTGTCGAGTCGGGTACCATGGCCTGGCTCCTTGAGGGGTCAGTGCCTCTCGTGGGGGCTGCTCAGACATCTTGCAGACAGGTGCGCGGCTACTGAATGTCCTCAAGGGTGAACCAGCCGCGCCGCAGAGCCTGTATTACCGCCTCGGTGCGGGAGCCGACTTGCATCTTGCTGAAGATGTTGCCCAGATGACCCTGGATGGTGCGCACGCTCAAGTCGATATCGTTGGCGATTTCCATGTTCGTCATGCCCTGGGCGGCGAGCTTGAGCACCTCCATCTCCCGGTCGCTGAGTTGATCCGAATCAACTGCAGCGGGGCCCGGCCCTTCGGGGAAGGCAAAACGATTGATGACCTTGCGAGCGATGGTGGGGTGCAGTATCGACTCGCCGCCGTGCACCGCCCGGATAGCCTCGACGAGCTCCTTAGAGGGTACGTCCTTCAACAAGTAGCCCGCAGCACCGGCCTCCAGTATGGCGAAGACGTACTGGTCGTCATCATAGGCGCTGAGGATGAGGACTGCACTGTCGGGGAAGATCTCCTTGATCCTTCTCGTGGCCTCGATGCCATTCACTTTGGGCATGGCGATGTCCATGATGATCACGTGGGGGTGAAGGTCGGCGGTGAGGCGCACGGCCTCTTCACCGTCTCCAGCCTCGCCCACGACGATCATGTCATCTTCGCGCTCCAGCAGTTCGCGAGTGCCCTGTCGCAGCAGTACGTGATCATCGGCGAGTAGAATGGTGAT
>DATKVP010000012.1:0-5946 GCA_035530015.1 Anaerolineae bacterium
AAGAAAGGCGTGTCCACTCACTTGACCTTCAAGGAGTGCGCCCTGCTGGAGATCCTGATCAGAAGCAACGGGGAAGTACTCACTCGCAAGAAGCTGATGAAGGAAGTGTGGGACACAGATTACCTGGGGGACACGAGGACCCTGGACGTCCACATCCGATGGCTTCGCAAGAAGATCGAAGACGATCCCAGCCAACCGGTCCTCATCCGCACCGTGAGGGGTGTGGGGTACCGATTCGAGGTGGTAGACAAGAAGGCAAAGAGGTCGAAGTAACGCGGTTTGGCCTCTTCGACTCTCTGCACAGGCACCGAGCGCCCGTTTCATCGGGCGCTTCTTCTTTCCTGGACCGGGCGCAGGCAGAGCTCGATGGTACGGGTATCAGCCTAGCGGAGGAGATTCTGCGCGATGAGAGAGCGCTGAATCTCGTTGGTGCCCGTGTAGATCTGGAACGCCTTGGCATCTCGCATCAGCTTCTCCACCCCGTACTCCCTGATGTAGCCGTAGCCCCCGAGAACCTGCACCGCATCAGTGGTCACTTCCATGGCGATGTCCGACGCGAAGCACTTGGCAATGGCCGACGGTGACGCGTGGGGAAGGTCCTGGTCTACCAGCCAGGCAGCGTGCCAGGTGAGGAGACGCGCCCCTTCTATCTTGATGGCCATGTCTGCCAGCTTGAACTGGATGGCCTGGAAGGACGCTATGGGCTGGCCGAATTGCTCTCGCTCCTGCGCGTATCTCGTTGCTTCCGCGAGAGCCGCGCGGGCGACGCCCACAGAGGCAGCGGCGATCCAGGGCTTGTTCCGATTCAGGGTTTGCAGGAATATCCGGAATCCCTCTCCTTCGTCACCCAGTCTGTTCTGGACGGGCACGCTTACTTCCTCGAAGATGACTTCGCTGGTATTGATGGCTCGCTGACCCATCTTCTCCTCGTGTTTTCCGACCGTGAGTCCAGGCAGGCCAGCGGGAACGAAAAAGGCTGAGATGCCCTTCGCGCCATGGTCCGGATTGGTGGATACGAACACGCAGTACAGCTGGGCTACTCCACCGTTGTCGATGAGCGTCTTGGTGCCGCTGATCACGTAACGCTCGCCGTCGAGCCTGGCGGTGGTCCTTATGGCCCCGACATCGGAGCCAGCCTGCGGTTCGGTCATACATAGAGCTGCGAGATTGGGACCCGCGCACAGTGGCTTCACGTGTTCTTCCATCTGCGCAGGCGAGCCGGCAAGCAAGAGGGGGGTCAGGGCAAGGGTGTTGGCCAAAATTGCCGTGCCGATGCCGGCACAGGCGGCGCTCAGTTCCTCGCTGACCAGGCAGGTGTCCAGCATCCCCAGGGACGCTCCTCCATATTCCTCGGGGACGGTCATGTTCATGAGACCTACTTCGTGGGCCTTCTGGATGATCTCGGCAGGATGTCTGGACAGGCGATCATGCTCAGCTGCCACGGGGGCGATCTCGTTCCGTGCGAACTCCCCGGCCAGTTCCCTCAGAGCTCGTTGTTCATCGTTGAGCGAGAAACCGATCATGGTTCGACCTCCCCGGTCGGTACTAGACGGGACATTTGCTGCACCGCTCGTATTATAGTGGCGTGAGCCGCCCGTGCCAATCGTAGTTTCCACCGGGCCCTGCCGGGGGCGGCAAGCGTTGATGGCAAGAGGTAGACAAGCCCGCCATGCCTAGTGACGGCCTCGATGGGTGGGTGCTGGCCGTGGTGCGCTCCTGGCAGCGGCATGGCGGCGAGGGCTGGGCAGAGGGGAATCTGGTAGGTTTTGACAGTGCTCACGTGTTAGCATCAATATGAGAACGAGTCCACGACAGCCCAAGTCGTGGATGCGTTTTTGTTTATCCAAAGTCTGTGCCGTAGTCTAGGGAGAGATGGAATCAGGTATCGTTTCTCGAATTCCGGGGTTCTACAAGCTGGACCCCTCAGAGCGTCTGGGTGAACTCCAGGCGCGGGCTGGCCTGACCGACGAGGAGGCCGCCGTGCTGGGAGGGTCCCTGGGTCTCGACGTGGCCCAGGCAGACAGGATCAGTGAGAACGTGGTGGGCACGTTCGGTCTGCCGTTGGGCATCGCGGTCAATTTCCTGATCAACGGTCGGGAGTACCTGGTGCCCATGGCGATCGAGGAGCCTTCGGTGGTGGCTGGGGCGAGCCATGCCGCAAAGCTCGCCCGTGAAGGGGGAGGGTTTGTGGCGGAGGCCCCCGATTCGCTGATGATCGGGCAGATCCAGGTGCTGGGCTTGCACGACCTTGAGGAGTCCCGCCGCAGGGTATTGGATCAGCGGGAAGCTTTGCTGGCGGTGGCCAACGAGCAGGACCCGCTCCTGGTGGAGCTTGGGGGGGGCGCCAGAGATCTGGAGGTCCGTCTCATCTCCGACACGCTGGCGGGCCCCATGCTGGTGTTGCACCTGATATATGATTGCCGGGATGCCATGGGCGCAAATGCCATCAACACCGCGGTCGAGGCGCTGGCTCCTCTGGTGGAGGCTTTGACGGGAGGTCAGGTGCTGCTGCGCATCCTGTCCAATCTGGCCGACAGGCGCCTTGCTCGAGCGCGCGCTGTCGTCCCTGCGCAGGCGCTGGCGACGGACGGTCTGGATGGTCTCGAGGTGGCGCGACGCATAGCACAGGCCTATGCCCTGGCGGAGGTCGATCCCTATCGCGCCGCCACTCACAACAAGGGGATCATGAACGGCATTGACGCGGTGCTCGTCGCCTCGGGGAACGACTGGAGAGCAGTTGAGGCGGGGGCTCACGCCTATGCCGCGCGCTTCGGCCAGTATGGATCCTTGAGTACGTGGGAGACGGATGGCGAGGGCAGCCTGGTGGGCACTCTGGAACTGCCCCTGGCTGTGGGCATCGTCGGAGGGGCCACCAAGGCCCATCCGGCAGCTCGCGTGGCTCTGAAAGTCCTCGGGGTGAGTACGGCTCGTGAGCTTGCCGAGGTGATAGTATCGGTGGGACTGGCACAGAATCTGGCCGCTCTTCGTGCCCTGGCTACCGAGGGTATCCAGCGCGGACACATGGAACTGCACGCCAGAAGCGTGGCCATGGCTGCGGGGGCAGCCGGGGCTCTGGTGGACAGGGTAGCATCACGCATGGTACAAGAGGGAATCATTCGTTTGGACAAGGCGGTAGAGCTTGTCCAGCAGATGTCTTGAGGTCTTTCTGGACTGAGGAGGATACAGTCTATCATGATGAAACCGCTTAGAGACGTAGGGATCGTTGGCTATGGGGCCTACGTGCCCCGCTACAGGATCAGGGCCGAGGAGATCTCCCGCGTGTGGAAGATGGGAGAAGACAACCTCCATCTGGAGGAGAAGGCGGTCCCTGGCCTGGACGAGGACACGACCACTATAGCCATCGAGGCTGCCCGGAACGCGCTGCGCAAAGCAGCCCTCGACCCCTCCAGGCTGTCAGCCATCTGGCTGGGCAGCGAATCCAAGCCGTATTCGGTGAAGCCTACGGCCACGATAGTCGCCGAGGCGGTGGGCGCCACGCCTTACACCACTGCGGCTGACTGGGAGTTTGCCTGCAAGGCGGGGACTGAAGCTATGCAGGCGGCCATCGGCTTCGTGGGCTCGGGTATGGCCGAGTATGCGATGGCCATCGGCGCGGACACCGCGCAGGGCAGGCCGGGCGATCAGTTGGAATACACCGCCGGGGCGGGCGGCGCAGCCTTCATCGTGGGTCCTAGCGAGGAGAGTATGGCCCGTCTCGAGGGATCGCACTCCTACGTCACCGACACACCCGATTTCTTCCGCAGGCCGAATCAACAGTACCCCACGCACGGCAACAGGTTCACCGGTGAGCCTTCATACTTCACGCACACGATGATGGCCGCTAGCGGATTGATGGACGCACTGGGATATGGCCCAGAGGATTACGACAAAGTGGTCTTCCATCAGCCCAACAGCAAATTCCCTGTCAGGGTAGCGAAGCGCCTTGGCTTCGTCGAGGAGCAGTACAGGGATGGCCTTCTCGTACCCTTCGTGGGCAACACTTATGCTGCGTCATCAGGCATTGGTTTGGCTGCCATCCTCGACAAGGCGGAGCCGGGAGAGAGGATTCTGCTGGCCTCCTATGGCTCCGGTGCCGGTAGCGACGCCTTCTCGTTCGTGACTACGGAGCAGATCGCTCGGGGGAGGAACCCGATTCCCCAAATCAGTGACTACGTCAGTCGTCGCAAGGAAATCGACTACGCCCAGTACGCGAGACAGCGGGGCAAGCTGGTGATGTACTAGAGTTCGGGAAAATCTTCTCTCGAACAGAAGTGAGCTGAAGGAGGCGTCCCAGGCATTGCGCAGAGTCTACATAACGGGCATCGGACAGACGTCCGTGCAAGAGCATTGGGACCGCTCGGCACGGGAACTCGCCGCGAGTACCATCCTGGAAGCGATGGAGCAGGCGGGGATTCAGAAGGCCGATGCTATCTACGTGGGAAATGCCCTGTCGGGTGAGTTGACCGGACAGGAGAACGTGGCAGCGCTCGTTGCGGACTTCGCCGGCCTCACCGGTACAGAAGCGATACGTGTGGAAGCGGCCGGCGCCTCGGGCGGTGCTGCTGTTCGTTTAGGATACCTGGCCGTGGCCAGCGGGGTGCAGGACACTGCAATCGTCACCGGCGTGGAGAAGATGTCCGACCTCACGGGGCCTTCAGTGGAAGAGGCGCTGGCAACGTCCACCGACGAGGAATACGAGGCCATCCACGGTCTCTCTCTCGTGGCCCTCAATGCGCTTGTGATGCGCAGGTACATGCACCAGTTCGATGTGGAGCGAAGGGATTTCGCCCACTTCTCCGTGAATGCCCACCGCAACGCCGCTAATAACCCATACGCCATGTTCCGGCGACCCATTACCGTCGAGCAGTTCGAGAAGTCCAGGCTGGTCGCGGATCCCATTGGCCTGCTGGATTCGGCGGGGGCTGGAGACGGGGCGGCCACGATCATCCTCTGCTCGGAGGAGGAGGCAGGTGGGCGGGCCAATTCGTCTGTCGAGATCATCAGCTCTTCACTGGCGACCGACGCAGTCGCTCTCCATGATCGATCCAATCCGCTATTCCTGCGGGCTGTGTACGACTCAGCCCAGAAGGCGTATGAGCAGGCCGGCGTAGGCCCAGAGCAAATAGACATCTTCGAGCTACATGATGCATCGGCCATTCTGGCTGCGCTTTCCCTCGAGGCCAGCGGTTTCGCCTCGGAGGGTCAGGGGGTGCGGCTGGCCATGCAGGGTGAGATCGCCCTGGAGGGCAGCATACCCATCTGTACCATGGGAGGTCTCAAAGGAAGAGGTTATCCCGTGGGCGCCGCCGGGGTGTATCAGGTCGTGGAGCTCGTCCAGCAGTTGCGGGGTGAGGCTGGCGCCAATCAGGTAGATGCTCGCCTGGGAATGGCGCAGAGCATCGGTGGAACCGGAGCCACGGCGGTCACGCACATCTTGAAGGCGCCGGAGTAGGAGCTACTCCGGGTCAACGTGTGGCCTGCCGGGGACCATCCAAACGAGACCCACCACTGATCAGGAGATCCCATCATGAGTCTGGCCAAAAATTGGCGCATGCAGAGCCAGCGATACAGACTGCTGGGTGTGCGATGCGACGATTGCGGAGCGAAACTGCTCCCACGGCGCCTGGTGTGCCCTCAATGCAAGTCCAGCAACCTGCGGCCCCACCATTTTGGGGGTGAGGGGACAGTCTATTCGTATACTGTGATGTACGACGCACCCTCGGGATATGATGGTTTGGTGCCTTACCCGGCGGCCCTCGTGCAGCTGGACGATGGGCCTCTGGTCGCTGCACAACTGACGGACGTGGACATCGATGAGGTCTACATAGGGATGCCGGTGGAGATGGTGACGCGACGGTTGAGGGAGTACGGCGAGAGCGGCATGATCGTCTACGGGTACAAGTTCAGGCCCAGACTGAAGGATCATCTATGAGGAGCCTGTCCCCT
>DATKVP010000013.1:0-2806 GCA_035530015.1 Anaerolineae bacterium
GTCGCCGACATGAAGGTCAGTGAGCGTATCCACTACGCCATGCAGGAAACGCTGGCCGGTGAATTGCAGAAGCATGTGGACGGTTTCAACCCTGACAGGATGGTCTGGGAGTGGGCAGAAGATCGAGCCGGGGCCCAACAGACGCCGATCATCGAGATCATCGACACCGGCCATACCACTGACTACGAGACGCTCCGCGGCAGGGATGCTGATGGCAACGTAGTCTCGGGGATCGTGAAGAATGACTACACGTACACCATCACTGTATTCGAGCGCGGTAGAGACAGTACCGACGTCCAGCGCAAGGTCAGCAACTGGCTGGATGCGTTCGAGGCGGTATTGCGGGATCAGACGTCACTGGGCGGATTGCCGGTGATGGTGATAGCTCAATCTGCCGATCCGACGTCGGCGTTCACTGTAGATAGCGACCTCTTCGGCGCAGGGCAAGTGATGGCCGAAGTATCGGCCTGGCACGAGCAGGATCAGAGTACATTCCCTGACTAACCCGGGAGGACCAAGATGGATTACCCCGTCCCGCACAAAGAGCCTATGGTCGGTTTCGCGATGCAAGATGAGGGATACGGTGTGCCTGAGACTGTGGCCCAGGTCGTCTTCATGCTACCCGAGGGTGCCGACATTCCGCAGTGGCAGAGCAACATCGAGTTCTTCCAGATGAACGCGCAGAACTACGAGATAACCCATTACCACTCGGCCGGCGAGTGGCTGACTGGTTCGATCAACATTCCATGGTGCCCTGCGATGATGGTGCTTACTACATATTACATCAACGAGTGGGCCTTCACACGGGACGCGGCCAACTACTACGATGGCTACTGGGCGACATTCTTCGTCTACCTGGGACAGGGGTTGTACCTGCGTTTCCCCGACGTGAAATGCACCGGCGGCCGGTTCAACGTGAGTTTCGGCAGCATGGCTTGGCTGGAGTTCGATATCAATGGGATCGGGGACATAGTGGCAGGCGAGGCAGCCGACTTCGCTGATATCACACGCCTGGTCGCGAACCCCTACAACTACGGGGAGACCACGATCTCGCTTGGCTTCCCAACGCTGGCCCAGGACAACTACACCAAGGATCATACCATCGAGTGGAGCAATGAGGTCCTGGCGCCTGGTGACGCGGGCACGCTTGCAGCCAGTAGCACTCCGGTTCTCCTGCCGAACACAGCGAAGCCCCAGTGGAGCGGCCGGTTTGACCAGATCTTCCACAACACCAGTATCTGGGACGCGTTCCGGGCGAAGACCGAGTGCCAGTTGCGGACGGTGGTAACCCGTGCCGGTGTTGCTACTGGTACACTGACGCTTCCTCGGATCCTTTACACCGACCCCGGCTTGACTATCCCGGCCGATGGCGTTGTGCAGCACGCAGCAGCCTACCAGGCGTTGGGTGGTACTGCCGGGGAAGCGTCGTTCACGTTCACCGAGACTGTCTAGCGCTCATAGCCGACCAGCACATCACTCACATGAGATCAATCACCACGGATACCCACAAGACGGCTGCTGTGCTCATGGCCCACGGTTGCTTTCTCTCTGGCACCAGAGTTGAGGGGAACCGTGTCGTCTTTCAGATAGATGTTCCGGATAACCGCCAAGCAGTAGCTCGCAATATCCTCAGCAAATGCTCGAGCAGCTACATGGACGTTCAAGTTCACCTGGGGAAGTACGAATTCTCACTGCAGCGAGTGAATGACGCAAGGCGAGCCCATCAAGCAGGCATACGGACACGACGATCACAGAGAGACGGAAAGGACGATCAAAGTGAGGATCAGACTAGCGCCACCAGAGGACACGCTGAACCTGGACATGCTGGCGGAGGACAAGCCTGAGGGGACATTCTTCATCAACGCCCGCCACCCGGGGATTGATGAGGACACCGTGCAGGCGGCGGTATTCTCGTTCGGCGCGCAACAGGCGAAAGGCGGGGACATGACGCTGACGGGTGATGTTCGTGGGGTTGCCGGGTTCATCCAGAAGTGTGTCGTGCAGATTACCGGGTTCTGCCTGCCGGTGACGGATCTGTCGGGGCAGGAACGGGAACAGACCTGGGACCCGACGAAGAATGGCGACAATGAGGAGAACCGGAAGCTCTACGTGCGCCTCCTGGACCCGGCGTTGGTGATCGGGCCCGAGGGCGAGACCTTCTCGGAGACCCTCACCAACTTCCTCGATGCTGTAGCCGGCCGAGGAACAGAGGCAGCCGAGAAGCACGAGGAGCAAAAAAAAAGGCAGAGCTAGTAGCTGAGCACCTCCGCAAGACTGGCGAGTTCAGGCCCAACGCGGCTATCGAGACATTGGCAGAGCAGCAGGCCGCCGCGGAGCTTGAGGAGGAGACCAGGGAGGATGACCGTATCACGATGGATAGCGCCGCGCCCCCTGATCCCGAGATGGCGCGGCGTTTCCTTGAGCGAGTAGCGGAGAGAGAGACAAAGATGGAGGAGCGCTCCGAAGAGAAGTTGCAGGCCCTTGACATGCCAGAGGAGCGAGAGACTGCCGCGCTCCTTCATCGGACGTTCTACGAGGCGTACTGGCTTCGCGTGACTGGCAACTTCCCTGACGGCCGCCCGTTGATCTACCAGGATCGGCGCCGGACTGACTTGTGGGCGATCTGGAACAATGCGCTGAACGCGCTATCGTATGGAGCAGCCTGATGGATCAGAGCCGCCAGACCACAGTAACGATTGACCTGCGCGTGGGCAGCATCGAGTTGCCCGCTGGCACTGTGCATATCCCGGCAGAGCTTGAGTTGAAGGGTGCTGGTGGTGGGGCGGGAGGGGCCGCCGGGGGAGAC
>DATKVP010000014.1:0-6052 GCA_035530015.1 Anaerolineae bacterium
CTGTTCAGAGACGCCGACTATCGTCTGGTGGCCTTGTCGGCTATGGCGCCCGACCTGGGCGACAAGGCGCTGGCCGTGACGGGATTGTCCAGGCATCGAACGGGGCAGGTGTGGGCGCATACCCTCTTCTTCTGTCACCTGCCTGTGCTGCTGGTGACAATGCTCTTCCGGCGGCGCTGGCTGCCCTATGCATTGGCGTTCAATAGCCATCTGCTAGCCGACAGGATGTGGCGTTTTCGCCACACGCTGTTGCACCCCTTCTTCGGGAGGCGCTTCGGAGACTGGCGCGACTTGAACTCCTTGAAGCTCATGCTGGAGGCATATAGGGAGGTAGTGAGGGAGGACCGCCTGACCGTCCCTTTGGAGCTGGGAGGAATCGCCATCCTGGTGTGGCTGCTGCTGAGCGGGCGTCTCTACCGGGGTGATCGCCTCCGCTCTTTCTCACGCAGTGGGCGGTTCCCGGCTTCGCGGCCTGAGGAGAAAAGAAGATGAGAGTGATTGCGGGGGAGGCGAAAGGTCGCCGGCTGAAGATGGTACCCGGGCCTTCCACCCGCCCCATCGGCGAGCGGGTGAAAGAGGCGCTCTTCGGCATACTGGGAGGGCTGGTCGAGGAGGCGCGCTTTCTGGACCTGTTTGCGGGTACGGGGAGTGTGGGCATCGAGGCCTTGAGCCGTGGAGCCAGTTACGCTGTGTTTGTGGACCAGCGGAGACAGGCCATCGCCACCATCAGGGACAACCTGACTCACACAGGGCTGAAGGACAGGGCACGGGTCGTCCGGGCCGACGTGTTCGCCTATCTGAGAAAGGAAGACCTGGAGCCTTTCGACCTGATCTACGTCGCTCCTCCTCAGTACAAAGAGCTGTGGCTCGATACACTGCTCGGTCTGGACGAGACGGCCCTGCTGGCGCCCGGTGGGCTGGCGGTGGCCCAGATCCATCCCAAGGAGTTCCAGGAGGTGGAGCTGGAGAGTCTGGTGCTCACCGAGCGGCGGAAGTACGGCAGTACCATGCTCTGCTTCTATGCCGCGCCATGAACCGCTCCTGGGCTGCTGAGGTGAAAACCATGTTCCGCAGGCGGCTTGGGAGGGCCTGAGGCAGGTCGCGCCGGTGGAGAGTCCATGGGCGCGCTTCACCACGTCGTGTAGGGCAAACCTAAGTCTGCCCTACGGAAGCGCGGAGACGTTTGGCTTTGACAAGTGGACGGACGAGTAGCCAGGTCCGCACTTCGTCTGTCATTCTGAGCGGAGCGAAGAATGTCTTTTCAGATTCTTCGGCGCTTCGCGCCTCAGAATGACATGACAAGAGCAGGGCCAAGGCCTTATCGAAGCTCGAGCTCGCCGGTACCCACAGTCTTGTTTGTCCATTCTCTCCGGAGGGTGCTTACCTTTTGAGGTCACATTGGGTATAATGCACGTAGGCTAGGCGCAGTCACGTAGGGAGATAGGAGGTGGACGCGAGATGGAGGATCTGAGAAGTACGGTATCGGATGCCCGGGGGGCTCTGGAGAAGCTCGTGGGCAAGATCCCCGGCTACCATGGCTACAAAGAGAAGGAGATGCGCCGGGAGGCCGACAAGCTCCTGCGACTTCATCTCTCAGAGCGGTTCCAGGAGCAGAGGGGGAAGCTGTCCAACGTCCAGAACCACCTGGCCAGCGAGGGCAAGCTGGAGGACCTGGGGCTGCTGGAGAGAGTGATGCTCCAGTTACAGCTGCTCATTGATCGGCTGAAGGTGGCGGAGTACGGATACGCGGGCCTCTTCGATGCCGTGAGGGTCAAGGAAGAGCACCTGGACGCGCTCTACCTGTACGACAGTGCCCTCACCGTATCGGTGGATCAGCTGGCTGAGAAGATGGACAGGCTGGCTATCGCGGCCATGGCAGGGGAGGAGATGAGAAGCGTAGCCAGTGACGCTTTGCTGCTCTTGCAGGAGTTGAATACCACGCTCGATCGCAGAAAGGACGCGATGCTGAGCGTCGGTCAATCGCAGTAGCACACGAGGGACAGACGAGGAGGGACGGAAATGGCGAGAGTCTTCGACGTAATCGAGTATTTCGATGCCACCGGTCGCGAGATGGTGCATCGCATCCCCGAACAGGGCTCAGGGGACTTCCGCATCGGCTCTCAGGTCATCGTCAGGGAGAGCCAGCAGGCTGTGTTCTTCCGGGACGGGAAGGCGCTGGACGTCTTTGGCCCGGGCCGGCATACGATCTCGACCGCCAACGTGCCCTTGCTGGTCGATCTGGTCGGGAAGGCCTTCAGTGGCGAGACGCCCTTCAAGTCAGAAGTGTACTTCGTCAACATGCGGGAGTTCGTGGATCAAAAGTGGGGCACTTCCGAGCCCGTCGCGCTGCGGGACTCTGACCTGGGTATGGTTCGCGTACGAGCCTTCGGCACCTACTCCATGCAGATCAAGGATGTCCAGCTCTTCGTGAACAAGATCGTGGCCACGCAGGGGCTGTACTTCACCAACGACATCGACAACTTCCTGCGCAGTATGCTCATCTCCAACTTGACGGATATCCTGGGTGGGATAGGCAAGTCCCTCTTCGATATGCCCAGCCTCTATGACGAGATCAGCGCTGGCACCAAGGCCAAGGCGCAGGATGAGTTCAATACGCTGGGCATAGATCTGAAGACCCTCTTCGTGAGCAACATCTCGCCCACGGAAGAGACCGCCAAGGCCATCGACGAGCGTGCGGCGATGGGGGCCATCGGCAACATGCAGGCCTATCTCCAGTTCAAGACGGCGCGAGCGGTGGAGCAGGCCGCCATGGCCAGTGGTGAGGGTGGAGGCGGCTTCGCCCAGATGGGTGCGGGCATGGGTGCTGGCGTAGGCATGGGAGCGATGATGGCGGGCATGATGGGCCAGGCCATGCAGGGTGGTGCAGCGGCGGCTGGCGGCACCATGGCCACCATAGCCTGCCCCAGCTGCGGGAATCCCATCCCCGGCGCTGCCAAGTTCTGCAACCACTGCGGAGCCAAGATAGGGCAGTCCATGATCTGTGCCAACTGCAAGACAGACGTCCCGGCGGGGTCCAAGTTCTGCGCCAACTGCGGCAACCCTGTGGAATAGGCTGGTCGCCGGACCGGCTGTCTGACACAGGAATCAGTTCGAGAAGCGTTTCGTCTGGCTGGCAACTTGAAAAGGAGGTGTGAGCATGTCGGTCTTGAAGGTCATCGAGCTTGTGGGGACCTCCCCTAACAGCTGGGAGGAGGCCGCGAAGAACGCCATCGACAAGGCGGCGGAGAGCCTCCGCGGCATCACCGGCGCTGACGTGGTGGGACAGAACGTCGTGGTCAAGAACGGCGCCGTCGTCGAGTACAGGGTGGACGTCAAGGTGGCCTTCCTCGTGGAAGGGGATGTGGGGTAGGAGAAGCGACCCCACCAGTAGCATCCTATGCACAGACTCCTCAAAGGGCTGGAAATCCTCGTCTGGCGTGTGCGAGAGCAGGGTCTGAGGGTTACAGCCCTTTGGGCGAGAGACCACGCGCTGCGCTTGCTGACGGGAATGTCTCCTCCCGCCACGAGTCGCATCGTGCCTGGCCTCTACGTGGGCGGCCAGCACTACCAGCGTGGCCTGGGTCGTTTGGCCCGGCTGGGAATCAGCGCGAGCCTTAGCCTGCGCCGGGAGGCAGATGACGAGGCCCTGGGCGTGGCCCTGGACAAACACCTCTGGCTGCCCACCACCGATGATGCGCCCCCTACCCTGGAACAGCTATGGAGGGCGAGCGGGTTCATCGGAGAAGCACTGGCCGAAGGCCGCGGGGTGTACGTACATTGTATGAGCGGCGTCGGCCGCGCGGCGACGACAGCGGCTGCTTATCTGGTGAGTACGGGACTGACGCCCACAGAGGCATGGGCCGCGATCCGACGGGTGCGACCCTTCCTGCGGCCCAGCGAGGCTCAGATAGCCGTCTTGAAGCAATTCCACGAGCGATCGACCCCGGCGGAGGGGGGTGGAGGAGAGCCACACCAGATCTCCCGACCCACGCATCCTGGCTAGGCGGCCCTGAGCCCGGTCAACGGGAGGCGCCGCCGGAGCGGGTGCGTCGTCCCTGGCCAGGTGGATATGCCTGGCGACGTTGTTGCACAGCCGTGGCGGTGCGTGTTTGACAGCCTCCATGGCTTATGATATAGTCTGCCCAATCTGTGGAACGAGCAGCGGACCTGTCTGATCCCGAGGCAACTGGGGTTGGCTTCGGGAGGGGAGAGGATGGGCAAGATGTCTCGTAACCAGTTGTGGATCCCCCCGAACCTCGCCAGGGTTTCTGGCTACTTCTCAGTTGTCTCGTTGTTTAGTCCCCTATCGTTTCAGGTTGAAGGAGGAAGAGACCATGAATGGCAATCGACGCGTTAGAGCCATCTTGGCGAGCCTGTTCCTGGTAGTGGCGCTGGTCCTGGCCTCGTGCTCGCAGACCATGATGAGGCTGGAGACCGGGCCTCGGGCCTGGGTGGGTGGACCTCCCGATGGCAGTGAGGTGCCCCTGGGTATGGTGTCCGCCATGTGTCACGCGTACGCCAAGGCGGGGGTATCGCACATCGAGCTCTGGGTGAACGGGGTCTTCGCCAACCGGGCGCCCAACACCAGCGATCCCGGTGCCGAGTACTTCACGGCCAGCCTCACCTTCGAGACCACGGGCCCAGGGAGCTACGTGTTGCACTGCTGGACCTACGATCAGGACGGCGGGTCGGCCCAGTCAGACCCCGTGACGCTGAGGGTGACCGGCGAGGAACCCCCTCCCGCGACTGGTGAGGAGGAGATCCCCATCCCCACCGCCACCCCGACCTCGACGGAGGTGCCACCGACGCCAACTCATCCGCTTCCGACCGCGACAGGGGTGCCCCCCACAGCGACTCGCATACCCCCGACAGCGACGCGAATGCCACCCACCTCTACACCTACAACGCCGCCTCAGCCTCCAAGTATCAACTATTTCCGGGCCAATGGGACGGCAGGGAGCACCACTGTCAACGCTGGCACCAAGGTTACCTTGAGCTGGGAATGGCAGCGAGTGTCGGAGGGCTATCTCGACCCAGGTAACATACCGATGGCCTGTCCTGCTATGCCATGCACATATGAGGTTATCCCTGCGGCGACCACGACCTACACACTGCGGGCGGTGGGTCCGGGAGGCCAGACCACGGCTCAGGTCACGGTGGTGGTCGTCCAGGGCGACACGACGGGGCCCGTGATACAACGCTGGGCTGTCTCGCCCGGCCTCATCTACTGGGATCAGTATGACAGTTGCACGCCCAGGGAGGTTACTGTAAACGCCTACAACGTCACCGACCCCTCGGGGGTGGCTGCGGTCAAAGTGGTCTATCGCATGAAGGATGGAAGCTGGCAATCCAAGGGCATGACTCAGGTGCAAACAGGGATGTGGTCAGCGACCATTGGAGCCAGTGATTTGGAGCTGAGCCTCAATCCGCCTGTTGGCCAGACTAGTGGAGTGCAAAACTCGCTAGAGTGCTATGTTCAGGCCAAAGATGATTTCGGCAACAGCACGGACAGCAACTGGCGCACGGTTACTGTCCAACGCTGCTCCGGCCCGCGCTGAGGTGGGTGTAGCAGATCATGGCGACGGAGACCAGTCCTCGCGCAAGCTCCGGCCGCGGCGACGCTGGCAAAGCAGATCGAGTGAGGTGACGTGATTGCCACTCGAGGGAGGATGAAAGGAGAGATCGAATGAGCGGGAGAACGCTAACCATAGTGGTCGTCGTGCTCGTCATTCTGTTCTGCCTGGCGGCGGCGATAGCCGGCCTGGCCTATTTCTATTTCTTGGTGCCCGCCGCTGAGGCAGAGGTGGAGCCGACGGTCTTGATCGATAGCCCACAGCACGGCGATGAAGTGACTATCGGTATGCCGGTACAGGTCTTCGCCACCGGCAGCGACCCGGGGAAGATCGCCCGCATGGAGCTGTGGGTCGATGGCCAGCTCGAACAGTCCCAGGCCAGCGCCCTGCCCGATGGCACCTCTCCCTTCCCCATCATGGCCATGTGGGTGCCCGACACGCCCGGCAACCACACCATTGTGGTCAGGGCCTACAACATG
>DATKVP010000015.1:0-3656 GCA_035530015.1 Anaerolineae bacterium
CCGCTCACTGACCTCCCGTACGTTCTCCGTCACGTCCCAGGGGGAGATCCAGATGGCGGTATTGAAGGCCCCAAACCCCATCCAGGTGAGCTGCCTTCTCAGCTTGTTCCTTTGATGGCGCTTCGACTCAGGGATGTTGTACGCGACGAGGTACCACTCCCCCGACCATTCTCCTTCCTCTGGTTCGAAGATGCGCTGGGCGCCGGCCGCAAGAAGCTCTTGACTCTTGTCGGTGAGGGAGTAGTAGCTCTTCCTCCCCACTCTGCGCCTCCTAAGCCAGCCTTTCTTCCACATGCGGGACAGTACCGAGCGCACGGCCTGTTCTGACATGCCGAGGTGCTTGAGAAGCTGGATCAGGCTGCCCGTCCAGATCTCGCCGCCGCGGTATCTAATGTAGTCCCCATACAGGGTGAAGACCATTCCTTGAGAGCCTAGCACAACAGTCCTTTCAGATATATGTCAGGATTCTAGGTCACCGCATCTTGCACGGCAGACGATTATACCACTGATGCCACCGGCGTGCAAGCGGGGTACAAAGGGGTGGAAGTGGTTCCGGAAGATTACATGGGCTGTCTCGTCAGCCACGAGGTGCCGCAGAGACGGTGGGAGTACGGAAGGAGGTCTCACCCCACCAGCATCGGCTGCTTTGTCTTAGCCGCAGAGCGGGACTTCATTGGGGGGCGAAGGATGGTAGAGTCTCCGTCGCCCCCTGTGCTATCGCTCCAGGCAGTACTCGGCAAGATTGATCCAGAACTGAAGGTTGCGAGGGGCGTCCCCATCCCCGGCATTCCTGAGCATGCCTAGATCGCCGACGACGAGCACCTCGCCATCTGCGTCCCCGTGGGGTACCAGGGCCATCACCGGATCACCGTACATGAAGGCCAGGCTCTCCCCGCTCTCGTAGGTGAAGGGCACGCCGTTGGACTCGGCCAGCTGGAGGGTTTCCAGGCCCTCAACCAGGCGGTGGTCGCCGGCTCGGCCCAACTCGCCCCACGTGGCTCCATCGTAGAAGGTCACTCCGAAGACCTGGGACAGGGCGTTCATGTCGGACCAGTCTTCATTCTCGTCCATTGGTGGGTACCCGTACTTGAGTCGGTACCGGCTATTGAGGATGACCAGCAGGCCACCCTCTTCTACGTATCCTCGCAAGGTCTCGATCTCCTTTGCGCTCCACGACACGTCGTAGGCTGCCAGGCTACCAGCTTCGCGAGATGGGTAGTCTATGGTGGGGAGGGCGAAAACGATCTGCGCCCCTTCCAGATCCTCCCGTGAGATGGTCTCTCCGAACGGTATGAGGTCCACGTCCAGCCCGCTCCACTCAAGGGCCATGGCGAAGTCGCTCAGTGCACTGGGCCCCATGTATATGGCTTCCGTATGTGTGCCCACGAAGACGGCCCGGCCCTGCTCAGGGCTCGTGGCGCGGAGGTCCGGCCTCTCTTCTCCAACCTCCAGGATGGTGAGCAGCGAAAGACGTGCCATCTCCATCAGAGCTTTCGATTCCTCCTGGACCAGCTCAAGGGTGTCGTAGGGGCAGTGGATGGAGCCGGCGTTGTGGGGGCTTCCGCGTAGCTCCTCCACGATTATCTGCCCCACGGCGCCGTGGGGCACGCCGAAGCCGGCGAAGGGACTGCAGTCCGAGACGGGGCCCAGCACGTCGTCCACCTGGACGGCGATGTGCAGGTCTGTGGCCGCTCCTCGAACTACGTCGGCCAGCGGGTACGAATCGTTTCCGAAGAGGCCATACGACCAGTAGAGGAAGTCGGTCCGCCCCGTCAGCCCGTCGAGAGGGCGGATCAGACAGTCCAGCTGAACCATGGCCATGGTTCTGTCCAGCAGGTCCTGATGGTTGGCCACGAAGGCGTTGGAGCCATAGAGGTAGAGCTCTTCGCTGCCGAACCACACCAGGTAGGTGGTCACACCCGGTTGGTAGCCGGTCTCGTTCAGGATGCGCGCCACCTCCAGGAGGATGGCCGATCCGCTGCCGTCGTCCATGCCCCCCGGGTTGTTGGGCGAATCGATATGAGCGCCGAGGATCACCGCCTGGGAGTTGTCCCGGCCCGGTATTCTGGCTATCAGGTTGCGCGACCGCGCAGGGGACAAGACGTCAGTGTCCACCACCACGGTCGCCTCCTCGATCTGTTCCAGGGCGGAGAGGTCCCGTATGCCTGCATGGGCCATGTCCTCCAGCCTGGCGACCACCATGGGGGTGTGGTTGTCGTTGACTTCTGCGAACGCACCGCCCTCGTAGGCGAAGGTGCCATGGCTCTCTCCCTCCGTGGATGACCACTGGGTGATGAGCACCACCGCTCGCGGGCCAGCCCGGAGGATATCCGTGGCCAGATCTTCGGCCTTGGCCGGGGGCATGATGGCTCTATCGACCAGGGCATAGGGCACGATCAGTATCTTGTCCCTAGCCTCGTTGGTGAGGGCCCGAATCGCACTCTCCGAGTCCACGACCATGACCTGGCCCTCGATGGTCAAGGGGTCCCGCTCAACGTCGCCCAGGCTCCCGTCGGAATCGAAGCTGGCCGCGAGTTGTGTGTCGTCGCGGGGCCCGCGGGGCGCGCACACCGGGATCTGATACTCCTGCCCGTCGATGGTCACCGACAGCCGGGCGTCCCAGACCTCCGTGGCCATGAAGACGTTGAACTCCTCCACCTCCACCGTCATGCCCGTCTCCACCAACTTGGGGAAGGACTCCAGCACCCCGGCGGCATACTCCACCGCTTCCAGCTCGCCGCTGGTAGCGGAGTTGCGCCAGCCCGAGTACGGCTGGATCTCGCTGAGGGCCTCCGTGTACTCCAGCAGGGAATCGATGGAGAGGGCGTCCACGACATGGCCCCATGCGGACGCTGGAGCTATCGTCGGGGATGGTCGGGGTGTTGTGGTCGCGAGGGCTGCCTCTGTGGGCACGGGCTCCATCTCCGTGGTGGGAGCCGCGAGACACGACGTCAGTGCCAGGGCCAGCAGCATGCACCATCGAGCTACTTTGAACCTCATCAGGGATTACCTCCTCGTCCGTCCTCACGCGGGTAGGGTAGGCGACTAATGAGCGCAGCCTCTCGCCGGTCAAGCGTGGGGTCGCCCTGCTATAACCTCAGACCGGAAACGAGCTCACCAGGTTCATTCCTCGGGCAAACGGTCTCCATGGTATCTCAGCTTGCCCTTGCCAGCCGCTTCCACGCCCACAGGAAGAGCAGGGCCAGACAGAGGGCCGCGGTGCTGAGCAAGCCTCCCTCGGGTCCGAAGGCACCTCCCGTCAAGAGAGGATTGCCTCCGGTGCTGGTGAGAAGGAGACCCTCTGCTGGGAGGCCGCTGACGGGATAGGAGAAGATGGCGCCTTGTACCACGTTCCAGGAGAAGTGGAAGGCCATGGGCAGCCACAAGCTCCGTGTGACGAGGTAGCAGGCCGCCAGAACCACCCCTGCCAGGAAGATGTTGATGAGGGCCAGCCAGGTGACGTTGGGGTTAAGACCGTGGAAGAGTCCGAATAGCAGGGAGGAGGCGACCACCGGGACGATGACCGCCCAGTCGGCGTTCAGGTTCTGGAGGATGTAGCCGCGATAGGCCAGTTCCTCGTAGAAAGCCACAGCGACCATGAGCAGGAGATAGATGAGCAGGTTGACCAATACCAAGAGGGGCGACTGGACCTGCCA
>DATKVP010000016.1:0-7920 GCA_035530015.1 Anaerolineae bacterium
CTCCTGAGGCCGCCCAACACCACGGCGTGGGTCAACATCATGACCGACCGCGCGCCGTGGGACGATCCGAACGTGCGAAAGGCGCTCTCTCTGGCCATCGACAAGCAGGCCATCGTCGACAGCCTGTATGGTGGTCTGGGCATAGTTGCCAACCAGTTCGTACCGCCGTCGCTGTGGGGGCACAACCCCGACATTGAGGACTACGGCTACGATCCCGAGGAGGCCATGCGGCTGCTGGACGAGGCTGGGGTGGAGGAGGGTTTCACCTTCGACTTCTGGTACATGCCCAACCCTCGCCCCTACTATCCTGTGCCGCAGGACATCGCCTCGGCCATCGCCTCCTACTGGGCCGATGTGGGGCTCAACCCGCAGCTGAAGACGGAGGACTGGAGCACCTATCTGGATGACAGAGCTGCCGGTGTGTTCGATATCTGGATGCTCGGCTGGACCGGCGACAACGGTGACCCGGACAACTTCTTCTGCTACTTCGTCTGCATCCCGGATGTCAGGGAGGGCAACTGGAACGACGAGAAAGCGCAGCAGGCGATTGACCTGCTCCTGGAGGCTGCAAGCCTGAGCACCCAGGCCGAGCGCGAGCCACTGTACTGGCAGGCTGCTGAACTAGTGCATGAGGATGCGCCGCGCATCTTCATGGCCCACAATGAGACGGCCTTGCTCTTCAACCCCAACGTGCGAGGGTTCGTGCCCAGCCCTCTGGGCGAGGAGTTCTACAACACCGTCTACTTCGAGGAATAGGCTGAATTCCGCCGAGTCAGGCTCCGGCGCCAGCCGGAGCCTGACGTTATTCTCTAGGGAGCCATTCATGACGAGCTACATCATCCGGCGCCTCCTGTCCTTGATCCCCACGCTCTTCGGGGTCTCCATCATCGTTTTTCTGTTCCTGCGGATGATCCCTGGAGATCCAGCGCTGGCCCTGGCCGGTGAGCACGCCACCGACGCGAACGTGGAGCGTATTCGTGAAGAGTTCGGGCTGAACAAGCCTTTGCCTGAACAGTACATAACCTATATGGGAAAGGTTCTGCGAGGAGACCTGGGTCGATCCATCCTGAGCAGGAGGCCCATCACTGACGAGATACGTGTTCGCTTTCCGGCGACGCTTGAGTTGAGCATATGTGCCCTGATCGTGGCCTTGGTTGTCGGGTTGCCGGCAGGTATCATATCCGCTACGAAGCGCAATTCCCGTATCGACAACATAGCCATGGTAGGCAGTCTGCTGGGCATATCCATGCCCATTTTCTGGCTGGGCCTGATGCTCAACTGGTTCTTCGCTGTACGCCTGGGTTGGCTGCCCTCGGTGACGCGGCTGGATTCCAGCATCGACCTCCAGAGGATCACCAATCTGATCATCGTGGATAGTATCCTGACCGGGAACGGCGAGGCGTTGCTCAACGGCATCAAGCATCTCATCCTCCCGGCCGTAGCTCTGGGCACCATACCCATGGCCATCATCGCTCGCATGACCCGCTCCGCGATGCTGGAGGTGCTCGAGCAGGACTATGTCCGCACGGCCCGGGCAAAGGGACTGGCGGAGCGTGTCGTGACCTTTAAACACGCGCTGAAGAATGCTATGCTGCCTGTGATCACCATCCTGGGACTGCAAGTGGGGGTCCTGCTGTCTGGTGCCGTGCTCACCGAGACGATCTTTGCCTGGCCGGGGATCGGAAGATGGCTCTACTTGTCTATCCTGTCGCGGGATTACCCTATCGTGCAGGGCATGGCTCTGTTCATCACTAGTCTGTTCCTCGTGGTCAATCTTCTGGTGGATCTCTCCTATGCACTGGTTGACCCGCGCATTCGGTACGAATGACGTTATCTGTGAGCCGGAATAGCAGAGGTTGAACATGACGGCATCGCCGGAAAGCCTTGAGAGGTTGGAAGCGCTGGAATATGCTCCACGGAGGGAGCGAGGTCTGGTGAGGGACGCGCTACGTCGCCTGTGGGCCAACCGAGGGGCCAAGGTAGGCATGGGCATTGTCCTGTTCTTCGTCGTCGTGGGATACATCATTGCTCCCCTCCTCTTCTCTTACGAGCCCCGGACTGATAGAGATCTGCCTGGGAGGCTGAGTCCACCGACGCGAGAACACCCCTTCGGGACCGACGAGTTGGGGCGGGACATCCTGACCAGGATCTCTCATGGTACGCGCATATCCTTCACTGTGGGGCTCTTCGCTGCCGTTTTCGCTCTCTCCGTTGGCGCGCTGTTGGGACTCATCTCAGGCTACCTGGGTGGCCTACTGGAGACCGTAGTGATGCGGGTCATGGACGTTGTCCTGGCCTTTCCAGCTTTGCTGCTGGCTATCGCCATCGTGGCCATGCGAGGTCCGGGGTTGAATAACACTATGTTCGCCCTCGGCATCACCTACATCCCGATCTACGCCCGCCTGGCGCGCTCCTCGGCAATAGGCATCAAGGAACTGGACTACATCACAGCGGCTACGGCCGTTGGAGTCCCGGGATATCGCATCATGCTGCGCTACGTCCTGCCCAATAGCCTGTCCCCCCTCATCGTGCAGTTCACGCTCATGATCGCTACAGCCATCATTGAGTGCGCGGCCCTCGGGTTCCTTGGCCTCGGAGCCCAGCCCCCATCACCCGAATGGGGGGCCATGTTGAGCAATGGCTACAAGTTCCTCACCGTGGGCGCCTGGTGGGCGCTTCTCTTCCCAGGGTTGGCTATCATCTTTGTAGTGACAGGGTTCAACCTCGTGGGTGATGGACTGCGCGACGCCCTCGACCCCCGTCTACGCAGGGGTGCCTAGCCCTTAGTCTTGCCAGACAGCGGTGGTTGAGGTCCTGGCTAGGGTTCTCCGTGCGTCGCCGCGCTATCGGACCCCACTTCGTGCCCGAGTGAGCCAGTTTGCAGTACTCCCGGGGCTGTGGTATAATTCGAACTGACGTTGCGATACTTGGGATGAGAAGGTCACTGTGAGGTGGCCTCGGGAGGAAACAGATGGCGCTAGGCAAGAACAAGAAGGACGCCATCATAAGCGAATATCACGTCCACGACAAGGACACGGGCTCACCGGAAGTGCAGATAGCTCTTCTGACCAACAGGATCGATCAGTTGGTTGATCATCTGAAGGCTCACAAGCACGACGAGCATTCGCGGTTGGGGCTTATCAAGTTGGTTGGACAGCGGAGACGGCATCTGAACTACCTGAACCGGAACTATCCGGTTCGGTATAGAGATGTTGTGTCTCGCCTGGGTCTGCGTAGGTAGAGCATCTCGTAGGCAAAGGGTGGGACAGTGTGCCGATCCACCCGGTAGGTAGCTTCGTCCTTGGCTGAAGAGGGTGGATCCGCGTTTACGCAAACTAGATCATCAAAAAAAACAGCAGGCCGGGTTCCGGAGGTCAGGAATTGGAGAGTGTACCTCACTCTGGTACAGCTGCGTGACTCAGGTTGCAGTGCAGTCAGATGGGTGAGGTATAGTCTCCAGTACTTGACCTCCAGGCTCGGTTCGGCTTGGAGGTAGCAGAAATGCAAAAAACTTATGAAGCAACTATTGGAGACCACTCTGTCACGATAGAGACAGGGAGGTTCGCTGGACAGGCCGGCGGTGCCGTCACGGTTAGGAGTGGCGACACCATGGTGCTGGTGACAGCTACGGTGTCCAGCGTCGCGCGCGAGGGCGCCACTTTCCTACCCTTGACGGTGGACTACGAGGAGCGCCTCTACGCCGCCGGCAAGATCCCCGGTGGGTTCTTCAAGCGCGAGGGCCGGCCAACTGAGCAGGCCATTCTCCTCTGTCGGCTGACCGACAGAGCGCTCCGGCCTCTTTTCGAAAGCGGGCTTCGTAATGATATACAGATTATCATTACGGCCCTGTCCGCCGACCAGCAGAATTACCTGGACGTCCTCTCGGTAATCGGGGCTTCGGCGGCCCTCTCCATTTCCGATATCCCTTTCAAGGGCCCTGTAGCCGCCGTGCGGGTGGGGCGTATTGACGGGAAGCTGGTACTCAATCCCACCGCCTTGGAGATGGAGGAGTCTCTTCTGGATCTCCGCGTGGCCGGAACCAGTGAGGGAGTGGTCATGGTGGAGGCGGGTGCCAAGGAGGTGGACGAAGCCGAGATCCTGGAAGCCATCGCCCTCGGGCATGAGGCCATGCAGGAAGTCATCGAGGTCCAGAGGCGGATGGCGGCGGAGATCGGCAAGCCCAAGAACACTTACGCGTACTTAGTGACTGACGAGGACTTGCTAGGGGCTGTCCGTTCCTGGGCAGACGGCAGGATCTGGTCGGCCATGGATGGGGTCGAGAGCAAGCGACAGCTGAGCGAAACCCTCGATTCTCTGCACGCGGAAATGGTGGAGAGCCTGGGCGAGACTCGTGCACCAGAGGAGCTGGACGCCGCCTTCGACGCCGTGGTCAGAGAGGAAGTGCGTCGTGGGGTTCTTGCGGATAACAAGCGTCTCGACGGCAGAGACATGCGGACTGTGCGCCCCATAACCAGCGAGGTGGGATTGTTGCCCAGAGCACATGGGTCTGGGCTGTTCAATCGAGGGGAGACCCAGGTGCTGGCGATTGCCACTCTGGGCACGGCGAGTGACGAGCAGATGTTGGACGGCTTGGGTACCAAGGAATCCAAGCGGTTCATGCATCACTACAACTTCCCGCCCTATAGCACCGGCGAGACTCGTTTCCTGAGGGCCCCAAAACGGCGCGAGATCGGGCACGGCGTGCTGGCCGAAACAGCGCTCTCGCCAGTCATCCCTATTCCAGACGACTTCCCCTATACGATTCGTCTCGTCTCGGAGGTTCTGTCGTCCAATGGTTCAACGTCCATGGCCAGCATTTGTGCCAGTACCCTGGCGCTTATGGACGCAGGCGTGCCCATCAAGGCACCGGTCGCCGGAATGGCCATGGGCCTCATCACCGATGGCGACCGCCACGCTATCCTCACGGATATCATGGGCAAGGAAGATGCGCTAGGCGACATGGACTTCAAAGTGGCGGGTACCAGGCAGGGCATCACGGCGCTTCAGATGGACCTCAAGATATCGAAGGTCGAAGCTGAGGTGATGAGAGAGGCGCTACAACGGGCGAAGGAGGCTCGCCTCTTCGCGCTAGACAGGATGGAAGAGACCATCGGGCAGGCCCGCGAGGACCTGTCACCCTATGCACCACGCATCACGCTGCTCAAGATCGACACGGAGAAGATCGGTCTGTTGATCGGGCCGGGTGGCAAGACGATTCGCAGGATCATCGAGGAGACCGGCGTCAAGATAGACGTGGAGGACGATGGTACCGTCCTGGTGGCCTCGACGGACGCTGAGGGCAGCAGGAAGGCCGTGGAGATCATCCAGTCAATCACCGAAGACCCAGAGATTGGGAAAACCTACACGGGTACGGTGAAGCGTGTCACGGACTTCGGCGCCTT
The DNA here is from genome assembly GCA_035530015.1 of Anaerolineae bacterium. Lineage (GTDB taxonomy): Bacteria > Chloroflexota > Anaerolineae > UBA7937 > B3-Chlor > JAUVXJ01. Next base: position 5,403 of record DATKVP010000016.1, read on the forward strand.
CGTCGAGATAGTGCCGGGAAGGGACGGTCTGGTGCACATTTCTCAACTGGCCGACTACCACGTGGCCAGCGTCGAGGATGTGGCGCGCGTAGGCGACGAAGTCATGGTCATGGTCGTCGATATCGACTCAGAGGGCAAGATCAGACTCTCCAGGAGGGCGGTCCTTGAAGGCTGGACGCCTGAGCAAGCCAGGGCCATGGACAAGAGGCCTACGCAGAAGCGAAGACCGCAGTCCTCACGAAGCGACGGACGTCACGATCGAGGGCGTAGGTAGTAGCGTACGAGAGGTGCCCTGCAACACATCGTCCGGGACCTATAATATGGAAGACGCCATCTGCACCACGCAGTCGGTGGTTGGTGGCGTCTTTTGTTGTGCGCGGGGGCGCAGGTGAGCGAGTTCCGAGAATATGCTCTGACACCAGAAGCTGTCACGGATCACTGGGGTACTCACGCGAAACAGGGCCTGAGTGAAGAGCTGGCTACTGAGAGGTTTGAAGAGTTTGGCCCCAACCTTCTCGAGGAAGTCGGACGCGTGTCTCCCTGGAGGCAGTTTGCCAGCCAGTTCACCGAGTTCATCGTTCTGGTTCTGATCGCTGCGGCTGTCCTCTCCGGCATCCTTCAGGAATGGATGGATGCCATAGCCATTCTGGTGATCGTGGTCCTCAACGCCATCCTGGGGTTCATCCAGGAGTATCGAGCTGAGAGGGCGCTGGAGGCGTTGAAGAAGATGGCGGCCCCGATGGCGAGGGTGATTCGCCACGGTGAGGCTCGGAACGTCCCCGCGGAGGAACTGGTGCCGGGCGATGTCATCGCGCTCGAGATGGGCGACCTGGTCCCTGCGGATGCCAGGCTTCTAGAGGATCATCTTCTCCAGGTGGACGAAGCCTCCTTGACGGGGGAATCGGTCCCCGTGAAGAAGAAGGCGGAGGCGGTTCTGCCGGAGAATGCTCCCCTCGCCGATCGCTGCAACATGGTGTACTCAAGCACCGTGGTCACCTACGGTAAGGGCACTGCTCTTGTGACAGCCACGGGCATGGGCACCGAACTGGGGAAGATAGCCCACCTGGTACAGACCGTGGGCCGGGAGAGCACCCCTCTCCAGGACCAACTGGACAAGGTGGGCAAGCTACTCGTGTATGGCTGCATCCTGATAGTTGCTGCGGTGTTCGGTCTCGGATTGTGGCGCGGGGTCCCGCCGGTGGAGATGTTTCTCACTGCCGTGAGCCTGGCGGTCGCGGCCATTCCCGAGGGACTGCCGGCTGTGGTCACTATCGCCCTGGCCCTGGGCGTGCGTCGCATGGTGCAACGTAACGCCCTGATCAGAAAGCTCCCCTCCGTGGAGACTCTGGGCTCCGCGACCATCATCTGCACGGACAAGACTGGGACTCTCACCCAGAGCGAGATGACCGTGCGCAAGATCGGGCTTCTCGACAGAACCATCGATGTGACCGGTGATGGATATGATCCTGAGGGTGGCTTCTTTGTTGACGGGCGGTCGGTGGACCCGGGAGAGCACGACCTGCAACTGGCGCTCAGAATCGGTGTGCTGTGCAACAACGCCAATCTCAAACGAGGTAGTGAGGAAGGATCCAGGTGGCGCATCGTGGGCGACCCCACGGAGGGCGCTCTCCTCTCCGCGGCAGGGAAGGCTGGGCTCTGGCGCAGCGATCTGGAAGCAGACTACAGCACGCTGGAGGAGTTGCCCTTTGACTCAAACCGCAAGAGGATGACCACTATCTGGCGCGGCCCGGATGGAGGCTTGACCGCCTATGTCAAGGGTGCTCCGGACGTGGTCATCGGCCTGTGCACGCGGATCCAGGACAATGGTGAGGCAAGGACTGCGACCGCTGAGGACAGGGAGCGCCTGCTATCACTCAACCATCAGCTTGCCGATGAGGCCATGCGGGTCCTGGCGGTGGCGTACAGGGAACTGGGGGAAGAGTCCGTAGAGCCAACGGTGGAGAAAGTGGAGCGGGGGCTTGTCTTTGCTGGCCTGATGGCTATGAAGGATCCTCCACGACCTGAGGCGAAAGAAGCAATCGCCACGGCAAGACGGGCCGGACTGGAAGTGGTGATGATCACCGGGGATCACAAGAGCACCGCCGTGGCCATTGCCAAGGAACTGGAGTTGTATGGCGATGGGGACATCGCCTTCACTGGATCAGAACTGGACGAGATCGACGACGAGCGACTGAGGGAGATCGTCGAGAAGATCAGGGTCTACGCGCGGGTTTCCCCCGAACACAAGCTGCGCATCGTGCGAGCCTGGGAGAGCCGGGGGCACATCGTGGCCATGACCGGAGATGGTGTCAATGATGCACCGGCTTTGAAGGAAGCGGACATTGGCATCGCGATGGGCATCACAGGCACCGACGTGAGCAAAGAAGCCTCTGACATGATTCTCACAGATGACAATTTTGCCTCCATCGTCGCCGCGATCGAGGAGGGCCGCGCCATCTTCGACAACATCCGTCGTTTCATTCACTTCCTTCTGTCCTGCAATATCGGCGAGTTGCTA
>DATKVP010000017.1:0-2118 GCA_035530015.1 Anaerolineae bacterium
CTGGGCGCTGTGTCCAGCCCCCACGACGCCTACCTCCTGCTGCGAGGCCTGAAGACCCTCGAGGTGCGGGTGCGTCGCCAGAACGAGAACGCCCAGCGCCTCGCTGAGTTCCTCCAGCAGCACCGTGCGGTACACTGTGTCTACTATCCGGGCCTGCCCAGCCACCCTCAGCACGACATAGCGCTCCAGCAGATGACCGGCTTCGGGGGCGTGGTGAGTTTCGAGGTGGACGGCGACCTGGACAGGACATCACGCTTTGTGGACCTCCTGCGCATCCCCTACATCGGACCCACGCTGGGCGGCGTGGAGAGCATCGTTCAGCAGCCAGCCATCCTCTACTCCTTGGATCCCGGTGAGCGCAGAGAAGCGGGCCTCAAGGACAACCTGATAAGGTATGCCGTAGGTATCGAAGACCCCGAGGACCTGATCGCGGACCTCCATCGGGCGCTCGATCAGATCTAGCTTTGGCAGGGAGGACGTGATGATCGTACACAAATTCGGCGGCAGCTCTTTGGGGAACGGAGAACTCTTCGGTAACGTTGCGGATATCATCATCATGCGACAGAGTACTCCGCATGATGCTTGCGACGCAGCCCAAACCTCTCCCTCCAGGGCCACCATAGTCGTCGTCTCCGCCATGAGCGGGGCCACCGACCAACTGATTGCCGGTGCCCGGGCAGCCACCGAGGGCAAGGATGCTGTGTACCGTGAGGTCAAAGCCGGGCTACTGGGGAGGCACCTCGAGGTCGTGCAGACGACGCTGACTCACCCGAGGGAAAGACTCGAAGTCGGTGGCTTGATCGAGGATCGACTGCACGACCTGGAACGACTGTATCGCAGCATAGGCGTGCTGGGCGAACTGACGGTTCGCGGCGCCGACGCGGTCACCTCCTTCGGAGAGCAGCTCTCCGCCCACATCCTGGCCGCCATTCTCAGAGAGCGCGGAGGTCGTGCTCAAGCCATCAGCGCCACCGAGTTGATCGTCACAGACGACAACTTCGGCGCCGCAGCACCCCGCATGGCCCTCACGCGCCAGAGACTACAGGAGCGGGTGAGGCCACTTGTGGAACAGGGCGTGATCCCCGTGATCACGGGCTACATCGCCGCCACGGAAAGAGGTGTGACCACCACCCTGGGTCGTGGAGGCAGCGACTACACTGCGGCTATAGTGGGTGCCGCCCTCGACGCCGACGAAGTATGGATCTGGAGCGACGTTGACGGTATCCTCACCGCCGACCCCAACATCGTTCCTCGGGCGCGGACCCTATCAGAGCTCTCATACGGAGAGGCGACCGAGCTGGCCTACTTTGGCGCGGAGGTACTGCATCCCAAGGCGATAAGACCGGTCATCGAGCACGGCATCCCCCTGCGCATCCTCAACACCTTCAACCCGGAGCACCCTGGCACACTGATCGTGGAGTTGCCCAATCAGGCGCGCGACCTCCTTCCAGCCATCATCTCCGCCACTGGACTGAGCCTCATCGCCATAGGCAGTCAGGAGAACAACTGGACGCTGCACATGGCCGCGCGGGCGCTGCAACACCTCAGCGACGCAGGCGTGGAGGTATTGATGTTCTCCCAGTCCTTCTCGGAGCAGAACCTGAATCTCGTGGTCAGAGATCTGGATCAGGCTCATTGCCTCAACGTCCTCTGCCGCGAGTTCGGCGAAGGCACAACCCACGAATGGTCGAGCCTGCCCCTGAACGGAGCGATCTCCAGCAGCGGCACCTTCCGCAAGCTCGGAGACATCTGTAGCCTGGGTACGAAGGAGAAGGTGGCCACCATCTCCGTGGTGGGCGTGCCTGGGTGGAATGATGCTGGCATCGCCGCTCGGGCCTTCGCGGCGCTGGGCAGACACGGCGCGCGGGTCATCGCGGTAGCGCAGGCGGCGACTGAACAGAGTGTGTCCTTCTGTGTCCCTGAGCATCAGCTACAGGACACCGTTCGCTTGCTCCACCGCGAACTGGGATTGGAGGGCGAACATGAGTGAGATCCCCGTGGGTATCCTGGGAGCCACAGGCATGGTTGGGCAGCGGTTCGTCCAGCTGCTGGCAGACCACCCCTGGTTCAAGGTGACGTCTGTGGCCGCTTCGGAGACCTCCGCCGGCCAGACCTACG
>DATKVP010000018.1:0-3008 GCA_035530015.1 Anaerolineae bacterium
CAGATGGGATCCCCCTTCGCATGCCGGCGCGCGAAGTTCTCCCGGGCAAGGAACTGTTGCACCGTGAAATGGGAAGCCAATTCGATCACATCAACGAAGGTCAGCTTGCTGAGCCACTCGGAGTTGCGGCGGATGATGGTCCTCTCTGGATCCAGGATCTTGAAAGCCTGCTCGACGTAGGTCTTGGCCTTCTCGGCCAGTTCTTCTGCGGTCTGCTGGCGCCGTGCGCTCTCCTTGTCGCTCGGATCACCAACCAGACCGGTGAAATCGCCGATGAGGAATATGGCCTCGTGGCCCAGGTCTTGGAACTGGCGCAGCTTGCGCATGGTGATGGTGTGGCCCAGGGTTAGGTCAGCCGATGTGGGGTCATAGCCGCAGTAGACCCGCAGGGGCCTGCCTTCTCCCAGACGCCGCCGCAGTTCCGCTTCCATCGTCTCCTGCGTTTGGGGATCGCCAAACTCTACCCCTTGCATCAAGATAGGCATCTGCTCGTCTACCGGTTTCATCTCTCTCTCCTCAGAATGGTCCAATGGGCGGTTGGTCCGCAGCTCAGACTGGATAAACGCTTAGACCCACGATTCCCGTGGGTCTAGTGGTGAGCGGATCGTAGCGACGCGGCGCAGAAGCGCCAGGGTGCTACAATCCGCTGGAATAGGCATACCTGCGGACACTCCGCACGATGGCGGCTGGAGTTGAGACAGTCAAGAACCATAGGAGAGACATCTTCGTGCCCTGGGGTACTAATTGTTGAGGTCATTATACGCGACAGCGGCCAGATGGGCAAGGTGGGGTAGGCGGCGGGAACGTGCTACGCCTCTGCCCATAGTGGGGCAAGGCGGGTGCACAGCGACGATTTGCCCCAGACCGCGTCCCTTCAACGAAAGACGCCTCAGTGATCGAAGCACTTGAGGCGTCTGCATACTCACCGGGAGCGCGGCGGCGAGCTACCTCTTGATGTGCATGGGCATGATCACGTACACCAGGTTCTCGTCGCCCACCGGCTTGAGGATTCCCGGCCGGGATGGATTGGTCGCCTCCAGTGTCACCTGCTCCGTGCCAATGACGTTCAGCATGTCAATGAGGTAGCGGCCGTTGAAGGCTATCTCCATCTGTTCGCCTTCCACGGTGGCGTCGAGTTCCCCCACGTTCTGGCCGACCTCGGCAGTAGACTCGACCCTCAGTCGACCCGGGGTCAATTCGCTTCCCGGGAGCATTTCCAGACGAACGATATTGGCCACGTCGCGGGAGAAGAGGACCGAGATGCGGAAGGCCCGCATGAGGTCGTGTGTGTTCACGACGACGCGAGTGCCATAGCTGCTGGGGATGATCTGGTTATAGTCGGGGAACTTGCCTTCGATGAGCTGCGAGACGATCTCGATGTTGCTGAGGCGGAACAGGACCTGATTTCGATTGGGCGTGACGATGATCTCGATGGGATCCTGCTCCTCGACGCTGACGCGAGCCAGTTCGCGGAGGGCGCGGGCCGGGATGATGACCTCTAGCGGTTCAGGGACCTCCTGACTCAACTGAGTTCTTCGGAGGGAAAGACGAAAGCCGTCGGCGGATACCATCGTCAGTTGGGAACCCTGGAACTCGGCCAGGGTGCCGGTGAGAACGAGTCGCCCCTCCTCGGAGGGAGCAGCGGCCAGGGTTACCTGCTCAACCATCTGGCGCAGAACGTCAGGAGGGATCTCTATCTTGTGATCGGTGACATCCGACGGTATGAGTGGAAAGTCCTGGGCGTCGATGCCGTGGACATCGGCCTCGAACTGGGCGCACTTGAGACGGAGACTCTTGGTACGCGTCACCAGATCCATCTGAATCTGAGCCGACGGCAGCGTGCTCACAAAGTCTGATAGCAGGCGCGCAGGCACGGTGATTTCCCCTTCTTCCTCGACCTTGGCGCCGATCCAGCAGGTTATGCTGGTGGAGAGGTCCGTGGCGGCCAGCTTCAGACGGCCATCGTCGGTGGCCAAAAGGATGTTGCTGAGCACAGGCAAGACGGCGCGGGTGCTCACCACTCGGCTAACGATGGAGATGCCCTTGGCCAGATTCTCTTGCAGACAAGTGAGTTTCACCGAACTCCTCCTTTTTCCCTCCAGCACCCCGAATGTAGTAGGGTTTAGCAAGGCGCCGTGCCATATATAGTGGTCGGCGCACTAAGTATAATGTGCTTCAACATTCGTGTCAACCGCGACTTCTGCCCTGACCAGGCAGCGCTTGACCTACTGGATAACTTACCAGATAATATATATGCTAATAGCATGTATTGCCTAACGAAGACTGACGATGGCATAGGTGGTGGCGGATGCGGGAGCGGAGAAGGCGAAGAGGGAGGGGGGCAGGTGGGGCGACGTACGCCCGTCGTACGAAGAGCTTCGTGCAGCCAGCACTCCTCTTACTGCTCCGCCAGGAGGAGGGACACGGCTACGCACTGATCGAGGGCTTGAAGGACCTGGGCCTGGCTGACGAATCCCTCAACCCCAGCGTGGTCTACCGTAGCCTGAGAGAGATGGAGGGCTGGGGCTGGGTCACATCGCGCTGGGACACGGAAGGCTCGGGCCCTTCCCGACGGGTGTACCGCCTCACTCCTGAGGGAGACGAGTTCCTCAAGAACTGGGTGTCGGGGTTGGGTGAGTTGAAAGACACGCTCGACCGCTTTCTCCAGGCTTACGGCGAGCTAAGCGAGGGAGAAGGGAGGGAATGATGGGTGTGCTGGATGACCTGCTGGACTCTGTGGAGGGCGATGCACCGGTGAGAGAGGTCCGCACTTGCGTGCACTGGACGGCGGTGGTGAGCAAGCACTGCGGTTTGGCGTCGTCCATCCACTACGAGCAGCATCCTCACGGTCGCGCGGCCGTGCGCGGCGTCGGCAGCTTACACGAGCTGAGTGCCCTGGAGTTGGCCTCCTACGCGACGTCACACATGCCACTGGAGGCCAGCATCGGGGTGGCAGCCATGAACTCCCTCATCGACGTGGACGAGGAGCGCTGCGTGGAGCTGAACGC
>DATKVP010000019.1:0-2455 GCA_035530015.1 Anaerolineae bacterium
GACAACCTCCCCGCCGGGAACCACTGCAGCTTCGCGTAGAAGATCATCAACACCAGCAGGCCAAACACAAAGGTCGGAAACGACCACCCTATGATTGCAAACACCCGCATCACCTGATCTATCAGCTTGTTGTGATGCAGCGCCGATATCACTCCTAGCTGTATCCCTATCCAGATCAAAGGCACAGCCGACCACAATGCCAGCTCAAAAGACGCTGGGACGTACCTCTTAATCGTGTCCAACACCGGTGCATGCCCTGTCCTCGAGAACCCAAGATCGCCACGCAGTACCCCCTTCATCCAGCGGAAGTACTGGACATGCGCGGGGTCGTCGAGTCCATACTTCTCGATGATCTCATCCATCTCCCCGGCTCCCTTGGGTATGGCATTCACATAGAGACTCGCCCTCTGTCCGGGTGCCAGGAATGACATCATCGCAAAGATCAGGATCGTCACCCCCAGGATGATGATGGGCAACATCAGCAATCTCCGCACTATGTATGCCACCATGTCTCCACCTCCTTGTCAACCCAGTGCGCTGGCACCACGCGTGGCTGGCAACCAACGCCGACGATCCGATGACAGATATGGGGGCAAGGACCGGGGGATCCCCGGTCCCTGCCTGAGCGCTTTCACAAAGGGTGCTCAGTCTGTCTAGTACCCCTTCGAGTACCGATATATCAACTGCTGCGTCGGATAGATCGGGTTGAAGTAGAAGCCCTGCACCCAGTTTTGATAGTACTCACGGCCCGTGCCCTGCGTCATGAAGATATCGATCACATCCTCAACCGCCATGGCCTGCAACTCGAAGTAGCAAGCCTCGGCCTCAGGCCCGAACGGCATTTCCAGGCACTCCTGGACCTTGACATCGTACCGGTCGTACTGCTCCTGGGGCAGATTCTGGAACTGGGACCAGTTGCCTGCCGAGTGCATGTAGGGCTGCACCCAGTTGTGCGGGTGGTGGTAGTCCTCGATCCAGCCGATGATGAACAGCGGCAACCGCTCGGCCACCGTCTCATCCAGCATGGTCGCGAACGGCACATCCAGCACGGAGATGGAGAAATTAGGGTTCACGCTCTCCACGTTGGCCTCGATGATCTCCGCCGCCGTTCGCCGCTGGTCGTTGCCGCTGTTGTAGACGGCTACCATATAGAAGCCGGCGTCCCACAGCTCACCATCCCAGGCCAGCTTGAACTCCTCCTCGCACTTGGCCAGGTCGTAGCTGGGCACCTCCTGATCCGGGTTGAATCCCAGGATCCCGGAGATGATGGGTCCTCTGCGCTGGATGGCCTCGCCCAACCACGCTTCGCTGATGAACGTATCGAAGTCGAAGCAGTAGTTGAAGGCCTTCCGCACGTGGATGTCCGAGAAGAAGTCAGGCGGGATGCCGTCGCCGTCCAGCTCACCGCTGCCCAAGTAGGGGTTCCCACCTTCGACACTGATGCCCTGGTTGAAGAACACGTCAGCGGAGGCAACAGCAGGCAGGTTGATGAAGGATCTGGCGATGCCGCCCTCGTTGAGGATGGTCATCATGCTGGGATCCGACATATCGATGGCGTCCCACTCCTCCTTCACCAGTTGGTCAGCCTGGGAAACGTACTGTCTGGGAACGTACACCATATCAATGTCCCCAGCCTCGAACATCGCGTACCTGGTGCCCCACTCGTCGACGTACTTCCAGACGCCGCGTTCCATCACCGCAGGTCCGGTGGGCATGCCCTCCCACAGCGGCTCGGTCACCCAGTAGTCGTCGTTGCGCACCACGACGATCTCCTCGCCCGGCGTCCAGTGGTCGAGCTTGTAGGGGCCAGTGCCGTTCATGGCGCTGTACAGTTCACTCTCCACATCCTCGGGATCGTTCCAGTCGCGCCAGGTCGCACAGTCACCATCCCAGCCGCCGATCTCGGCCACCCACTCCTTGTCCATCGCAACGCCCCAACCACTGGCGATGATGTTCAGGAAGGCACCGAAGGGCTTGGCCAGGGTGAAGGTAACCGTCCCGTTCTCGTCATCGGGCACCACCGAGCTCTTCACTAACTCGCAGGCCGCCTGGTCGCCCAGCTCGTCGGCTATGTCGTTCATGGCCAAGTAGCCGGTCAACGGCTCCAACACCACCCACGACGGTCCGCCAGCGCGGTCCTGGATCATGGTCCGCCAGAAGGAGTAGGCCACGTCCGACGGCGTCAGATCGCCGCCCTCGTGGAACTTGATCCCCTGACGGAGCTCAAATACGTACTGGCTGCCGTCCTCGGAGACCTCCGGCATGCCGGTAGCCAGGACAGGGACGAACTCGGCGACCGCCTCCCGATTGTAGAACAGCAAACCCTCGTACACGTTGAAGATGATCTCGTAGCTTGCTGTGTCGTACTGGTAGCTGGGGTCGAGCGAGTCTGGCCCACCGATGGTGGCCATGATGAACGAATCGGGGTTCTTGATCTCCATCGGTGGCGGCGGGG
>DATKVP010000020.1:0-5238 GCA_035530015.1 Anaerolineae bacterium
GGTTCGCGCGGCATCGATGGCAACGTCTCCGCCACCTATGACGCTCACCCTCTTCCCCAGTTCGACTGGACGGCCGAGCCTCACATCCCGGAGGAAGCCGATGCTGATCATCGTGCCCTCCAGCTCGGCACCAGGGATATCTGGCCGCTTGCCTTCATGTGCGCCCACGGCCAGGAAGACGGCGTCGTAACCTTCGTCAGCGAGTTGCTGGAGGTCCTCAATCCGTGTGTTGAGCCTCAGTTCCACCCCGAGGTCCAGGATGTCATCTACCTCGCGCTGGATCAATTCGGCGGGCAGGCGGTACTCGGGCACTCCCACGCGGAGCATGCCTCCTGCCACCGGGAGCGCCTCGAAGACCGTGACGCCATAGCCCAGTCTGACCAGGTCTTGCGCAGCCGTGAGACCCCCGGGTCCAGCGCCCACTATGGCCACGCGCTCGGGTCGCGTGGTGGGCAAGGGTTCGATGGGCGTCCTGGGCTTGGAGTAGACCTGATCCGTGACGAAGCGCTTCAGCGAGGCGATGGCAATGGGCTGGTCCACCAGTGCGCGGTTGCATGCTTCCTCACAGCGGTGGTTGCAGATCCGTCCGCAGATGGCTGGGAAGGGGTTGTCCTCCTTGATCACGCGTAGGGCCTCTTCGTACCGCCCCTCTCGGATCAAGGCGATGTACCCCTGCGCTCTCTGGCCAGTAGGGCAGGCATCTCGACAAGGAGCCATACCCAGCTTCTCGATGGCGAAGGCGTGGGGGATGGCCTGCGGATACAGGCGGTGCGCGGCATGTCGTGTAGTCAGGCCTTCCTCGTATTCGCTGGGCAGGAGTATGGGGCATGCCTGGGCACAGTCTCCGCACCCGGTACATTTGTCCAGGTCGACGTAGCGGGGTTTCACCCTAAGGCTGGCGCTGAAGTTGCCAGCCTCTCCCTCGAGGCCCGTTACCTCAGTGTTGGTCAGGACCTCGATGTTGATGTGGCGACCGACATCCACCATCTTGGGAGACATGATACACATGGCGCAGTCATTGGTGGGAAAGGTTTTGTCCAATTGCGCCATGTGCCCGCCGATGGCGCTCTGCCGCTCCACCAGATGGACCTTGAGCCCAGCGTTGGCCAGGTCGAGGGCGGCCTGCATACCGCCGATTCCACCCCCGACGACCAACACCGCCCCGATTCGCTTGTTCTTTGACTCTTCGTGAGTCATGGCACCATGCCCGCTTCAGACCAGGCTAAGTTGTGACTGCGAGACCGAGACACTAGATCTGAAGATATCCGTCAGCGTAGATGATTTTGTTTTGGAGAATCTGCACGGTCTTGTAGATGGCAGCCTGATCCGGGTCGTCCATGTCCACAACGTCTGGATCGAGGTCCTCCATAGCAGCGATGGCGTCGTAGAGATTCACCAGCAGCTGCCCTACGTGCGTGCTATCGTCCCGTTCTTCGACAATGCGCACCCAGTCCTTGAGTCTCTCATCCCGCGCATCAACGATAGCTGCATCGAGGCCAGCCGCCAACAGCATGACGGCGTAGGTGGCGTTGATGAGACTGCGGTTCTTCTGGGGGACTCCGTTCGAAACGTTGGAGAGGCCCACCACTGTCAAAGGAGGCGGGTCCGAGATCTGCTTGAGAAAGCGAATGGTCTCGACGGCCTCGGGACAGTATTCCTGCATCCCGCTCACAGTGAGGATGAGCGGGTCCATGAAGACCTGATCCATGGGGATGCCAATCTCCAGAATACGGGGCACTAGATGCTCGAGGGCTATGGTCACGCGGCCGTCGGCTTCCACCGGGATGCTCTTACCCATGGTGAGGGCGATGAGCCTGGCGTCATACTTTGCGGCCAGTGGCGGCACATCCTGTAGGCGGCCAGGCTCCGCGGATGTGGAGTTCACGATGGCTTGCTGCTTGACCATTTTCAGGCCGGCTTCCATCGCCGCGAGATTGGTGGTGTCAAGACACAGTGGAACTTCCACCACCTCCTGGATGGTGTCGACCATCCACTCCATCACTTCGGGCCCTGCCTTCTTCTGGGGGCCGATATTGACTTCCAGCGCGTCGGCACCCGCGTCCACCTGCTCCACGGCCAGTTCTTGAATGGGCTTCTTTTCCCTCTCTTCTATGGCCTTTCTGACCTTGGTGGAGATAACCTGTATCTCCTCCCCGATTTTGAACATCTGGCTCCTCCTTGTAGCTACGCGTGGTAGCGAAGAGTACGACGGGTGGAACGGGCGCGACCCGGCTGGCGGAAGGAGGACCTGGAAGCGACTGTCGTTCTTCAGCGGCTTCAGTCCCCTCAGGGTAGACGCACAATAGGCGCCTGCTGCCTCGCAGCCCCACACCCGTGGTTCAGGATACCTTGTGCCCGGCCTACATGAGAGGCTGGGCCAGGGTCCCCGGTGGCCCCTGGTGCTGGCCTAGGGTTTCCACATCTTCATGAAAGCTGGGAGGTCCACGGCTTCGCGCGGACCCACGACAATCTCCCAGCCATCGAGCTCATCCTCGAGTTCTCCCGAGAGAACCGAGACAGCGCCTGGGATGACCAGTTTCCTGTGGCCTACCTTGTCAGCGATGCCGGAGGTCTTGACTGTACTCGCGATCTTGTCGGCGTCGAACTTGCCTGCGGCCCAGCCGGTGAGAACAGACAGACCCTCGGAGTCAGCGATGAGTAGCCAGGCAGGCATGCCGCTTGCCTCTACCTCGTTGGCCACCGCAAAGTACGTGATGGAGAAGTTGGTGGTGATCAGAAGCTGGTGGTCTGGGCCGGGCTCGTTGATCTCGTAGATACCCGGCGTCACCTGTACCGGCTGCCGGGGATCGGTGTAGATGTTCTGGCGCAAGGCGAGCAGTGGATAGTCCACCGCCGGATTGAAGTGATCCAGGACGATGAATCCGGCATACTTGGCTATGTGCTGGCCGCCCAGCATAGACTCCTCAGCCGGGGATTCCGAGCCCTCGCCTGGGAACGTGATGACAGGGTAGCCGAGCAGGCGATCTGGCTTGGCATTGAGGGCCAACCGGCGCACCTGGGTCAGAACGTTCAACGAGTCGTGGAACCCCCGAGTCCCGGGATCGATCACTATGTCTTCGACGCCTGCGTCCTTGACCTGTTTCACCAGTTCGACGACAGATTCCAACCCGTCGGCGCGGACAGCCAGGGGTGCGCCCTGCTCTTTGGCCAGGGCGGACATCGCTTCCCAGTTCTCAGCGTTGGCGGCGTAGATGAGCGGTGTCGTACCGTCGATCTCGGCCAATCCCGCCTTCATGACCTCGGGATCTGCGGCCAAAAGGATCAGTGGTCGCTTCGTCTTGTCGCGGACTGCTTTGACGGTCTTGGCGAAGGTCGCAGCGTCACCCGAAGCGCTCTCCACAGCCATACCGTCGAGGTTCAGAGTCAGCCCGACGTAGTCGACGAAGTAGCCGTCGACCTGGGTTGCGAGCTCCTCTACCTCGGCCAGGGGCTGGTTATCCCTGACCCTCATCAGCAAGCCCGGCATGTGGAAGAAGGCCTTGTCGTGTCGATGGAGTTCAGTCTCGTTGCCCACCTCGATCTTGTAGTCGTCATCACCTATGGTGATGAGGCGAATGGGAGGCGCCGCGGCGGACTCCAGCGCAGCCTTCGCCTCTGCACTTACGTGAGGGCAGGCCGCCAGTTCGGCTTGCTTGGCCGCCAGCTTCATAGCGAAAGCGAGACAGGTAGGAAAACCGCAGTCCTTGCAGTTGGTCTTGGGTAGCAGTTTGTAGATCTCTAGGCCGGTCAGTGCCATCCCTTACTCCCCCTTCTTCCACAACTTGCTGATCATGTCCTTCACTCGGCTCACCGACTGTGGGTGGCGGAGGACGACGATGTCTGCCCCCGAATGAATGAGCGTCGTGGCGGTCAAGGTTTCCCAGGTTACGGCACGCTCCTCCCAGTCTCCCCACGCCGCGGGCACATCTTCGCCCACCTTGGCCTCCTTCATTCGCCAGGCCTCTTCCCCAGGCGTAACGAGCATGGGCTGCTGGGTCATGCTGTCACCCTGGAGAGCAGCTAGCCTGAGCCGCTCCATGGCGGAATACCCGTACTCTACGCCATAGCCCAAGGCCGCCGTAGTGGGGTCCATCAGAACACGGTCCAGGGGAAGCCCTACGTCGTTGATGAGGATGTTCATTTGTTTGGCCAGATTCACGTCCATCGCCGTGCGTGCATCCACGAGATGCCCGTGGGCGAGAGCAGCGGCGACGATGGTCTTATAGTTCTTATCGTCACACACCCCCAGCACGATGCGCTCGCCGGCCGCCGCCTCAGCCACGGCCACCAGGATCTCGATGTCCTTCTCGGTCTGGCCAGGGCCGAACACGACCAGCGGCAGGCCTGTCGAGTCCAGCACCTTGCGCACCGTAGACGCGGCTTGCTGAGCTGTGGTCTCGTTGCCTTCGGAATCCGTGAGGCTGATACTCAGCAACAGGAGATCCACGTCCAGTTTCTCCACCGCCTTGGACCACTCGGCAGGATCGTCCATAACCTCTCCCCATACTCCCTGGAGGACTGGGGACCAATCATCGGGCCTGCGGTCCTTGATCTCAATGGCGACGCGCGGCGGGTTGGGCATGGGAACCTCGAAGTCCAGGAAAGGCAATGTGCCTTCGCCCCCCACGGTCACGGTCTTGGCCCGGGTGCCGCCCTCGGTCGCTGTGGCCCCAAGGACGACTTCCCTGACATGACCTGTCCACTTCTTCGTCGGTATCTCCAAGGCAACAGCCATAAGAGTCACTCCTTCTAGTCAGTTGTCATATGTCCGGCACCAGCGGGCCGCATCCTGGGTCCGCTGCGGAAGACGATTCGCCACTCTTGACAGCGAACTGCGCAGTGCCGCTCTACAGGATAGACTCCATCTTTGGAGCGGGATGATCGTGTTCCTCGAGCCAGGCCAGCAACTCGTCCACAGTGCTGACGTTTCTTTCGTCGGCGATACGGCCAATGAGATCTGGGATGCCTTCCCTCTCTGCCACGGCCTGGAACTCCTCGGGCATGCTGTCTTTGAGGAAGGATGACATCCACACGACTCTCTTGAATCCACCGTCCGCCGAGATGAACTTGGGGCTGGTGAGGTAGAACTTGCCCACACCCATCGCTCCGGGTGTCTGGAGGCCGCCCCCGAACATGCCGGCCATGGTGGAGAAGGTCATCCCAGAGGGTGTCATGCTGGGGTCTTCTCTGGAGACTATCATCACGCCGTTGGCCTCGGGGATGACGAGCACCATGCAC
>DATKVP010000021.1:0-3037 GCA_035530015.1 Anaerolineae bacterium
GTTACGCCCTACTTCCGCTCTCGTGACATGACCGAGAGGCTGGAACCAAGGGGTGTGACAGTCGTGGCCCCCCCGGACTTCACGAGAGACATCCACCTGCCGGCCGTCAGCGCACGCATCTGGGGCACCCTGCAAAGCAAGAATGGCTTCACCGTGATGGATGTAGGGGGCGATTCCCAGGGTGCCCGGGCCATAGGCCAGTTCAAGGAGGTCATCGAGCGATCCGGATACGCCATGTACCTGGTGGTCAACCCATACCGTCCCTTCAACGCCACCCTGGAGCGGATAGCCCAGACTGTGGAAGACATCGAGGCGAACACCCGGCTCAAGGCAGGAGCTTTGGTGAGCAACCCGAATCTCATCGCCGATACCAGCCTCCACACCGTCCAAGAGGGACATCGTCTGGTGGAGCAAGCGGGTGAGGAACTCGGGTTGGCGATAGCGTTTCTGTGTATGGAGGAGCGGTTGATGATAGAAGGGGTTGAGGGCCTCTTCGACCAACCCATTCTACCCTTGACCCGGCACTTTCGCCCTCCATGGGAAGAGTAGTCTAGGGAGGTAAGCAGACAATGCCCACCATAGTCATCGACGAAGATATGTGCAAGGGATGTCAGCTCTGCACCACCGTCTGTCCAAGGGACCTAGTCGAGATGGCTAGCCATTTCAATGTCAAGGGTTACCATCCGTCCAAGCTCGTGGACCCGGAAGGAGAGTGCACCGGGTGCACTCTGTGCGCACTGATGTGCCCCGACGTGGCCATTACAGTATACCGCTGAGGCAACCACCTGGCCTCTCGTGCGTGGGCTTTCAGCGGATTGCGCGTTGATGCAGTAGACAGAGGAGAGCGATCATGGCAAAGATCTTGATGAAAGGGAACGAGGCTATCGCCGAAGCCGCGATACGGGCGGGTTGCGACGGCTACTTCGGCTACCCCATCACTCCCCAGACGGAGCTCTTGGAATACATGTCCAAGAGGATGCCGGAACTGGGCCGAGCATTCGTGCAAGGGGAGAGCGAGGTCGCGTCCATCAACATGGTGCTGGGCGCGGCAGCCGTGGGCAAGAGGGCGATGACCTCCTCCTCCAGCCCCGGAATCAGTCTCAAACAGGAGGGCATCTCCTACCTCGCTGGGAATGAACTACCTGCCGTCATCGTCAACATCATGCGGGGAGGTCCTGGACTGGGCAACGTACAGCCGTCGCAGTCCGACTACTTCCAGGCGACCAAAGGTGGAGGCCACGGCGACTATTTCCCCATCGTCCTCGCGCCCTCAACCGTCCAGGAGGCGATCGACCTGACCATCCTGGCCTTCGAACTAGCAGACAAGTACCGCAACCCGGCCATGATTCTGGGAGATGGAAGCATCGGCCAGATCATGGAGCCCGTCGAGCTGCCGGAGGTGGAGCCCAAACCCCCAGCCAAGCCATGGGCGTTGACCGGGTGCAAGGGGAGAGAAAAGAACATCATCCGCTCTCTCTATCTCCTGGCAGGGCCTTTGGAAGCCCGCAATATCATCCTCCAGAAGAAATACCGCGAGATCGAAGCCCATGAGCAGCGGCATGCCGAGTTCATGCTGGAGGGCGCTGAGATCATCATCGTCGCCTACGGCACTGTGGGCCGCGTCGCCCAGACGGCCATCGCCAAGGCCAGAGACGAGGGTATACCAGTCGGTCTGTTCCGTCCCATCACGCTCTACCCCTACCCCAAGGACGCGATGTCATCCCGGACCGACCAGGCGAAGGTGTTCCTGGTGCTGGAGATGAGCGCTGGCCAGATGCTGGAAGACGTCCAACTGGCGGTCCAGGGCAAGGTCCCCGTCGAGTTTCAAGGCTGGCTCGGGGGAAGGGTGCCCACCCCATCAGAGGTCACTGAGAAGATCGAGGAGATGGCCAAGAAGTACGTCAAGTGACGGCAGGCCGCTCATAGATAGCAGCGAAAGGGGAACTACATGCCTGAGGGAAAAGTCGTCTTTGCCAGACCGGAGGCATTAGAGGAAACGTCGACTCACTACTGTCCCGGCTGTACCCACGGTATCATCCACCGCCTCATAGCGGAAGTGATAGACGAACTGGGCATCCGGGAGAAGACAGTGGGCATCGCCCCGGTGGGCTGTGCGGTTCTGGCCTATCACTACTTCAACTTCGACACCGCAGAGGCTGCCCATGGGAGAGCACCGGCGGTGGCCACCGGCATGAAAAGGGTCACACCTGATAACGTCATCTTCACCTACCAGGGAGACGGCGATCTGGCTGCCATCGGAACAGCCGAGATCGTTCACGCCGCCAGTCGCGGTGAGAACATCACCGTGATTTTCGTCAACAACGCCGTCTTCGGCATGACCGGCGGACAGATGGCCCCCACGACCTTGCCCGGCCAGGTAACCACCTCCACGCCCACAGGTCGCGACGTCAAGTTGGCCGGTTATCCGGTCAAAGTGTCCGAGATTCTATCCCAGACCACCGGCGCGGCCTACATCGTGCGGCGGACGGTGAGTCAGCCCAAGTACATCCGCAGTTGCAAGAAGGCGATCAAGACCGCCTTCCAGACCCAGCTTGCGGGCCTAGGATTCTCGCTGGTGGAGATACTATCCACCTGCTCCACCAACTGGGGGATGAGCCCCATCGAGGCTCTGAAATGGCTGGAAGAGAACATGATCCCCTACTATCCCCTGGGCGACTACAAGGTGATAGACGAGGTCAAGGCCCTCCCATAGAGATAGCAATAGCCGCTCTCAGGTGTGCGGCGGCGTCCCAGTGAACAAGTGAAGGAGCGTATCCATGTTCGAGCAGATCATCATCTCTGGCTTCGGAGGGCAAGGGGCCCTCTTTGCTGGGCAACTGCTGACCTACGCCGGTCTGGAGGAAGGTCGAAACGTAGCCTGGTTGCCTTCCTACGGCCCCGAGATGCGAGGAGGAACGGCTCGCTGCACGGTGACCGTCTCCGACGAAGCCATAGGTTCGCCGATCACAGACACGCCTAGTGCAGTCATCGCTCTCAATCCTCCTTCCCTGGAGATGTTCGAGCCCAACGTACTACC
>DATKVP010000022.1:0-6067 GCA_035530015.1 Anaerolineae bacterium
GAGTTGAGAGCGCCCGTCGCCGCCATCCAGGGATATCTGGGACTCATCCTGGACGGTTACGCCGGCGACGACGAACAGGAGATGGTGGAGAACGCCCACAGGAGGTGTGGGGAACTCCTGGACATGATACGCGATCTCCTCATGTTGGCCCACATGAAGGAAAAGGCCGCAGGTGTGAAGAAGACGACTGTGTCAGTGGCTCGGGCCCTCGAGGAGGTCACAGGATTGCTCCGGGCAGACGCGGAGCGCAAGGGCCTGACCCTGAAGACACAGGTCTCCGGTCAGCCTGAGATGTTGGCCGATGAGGAGCATCTGAAGCAGTTGTGGACCAACCTCGTTTCCAACGGTATCAAATACACGCCCCGCGGGGGCCGCGTAGTGGCTTCACTGGACGAGAAGGATGGTCAGATAGTTGGCGTGGTCTCCGATACGGGCGTGGGCATCGCTGCAGACGACTTGCCCCGGATCTTCGAGGAGTTCTTTCGCACGAAGCAGGCCAAGAGCATCGAGGAACACGGCACGGGTCTTGGTCTGCCCATCGTCAAGCAGATAGTTGAATCCTACGGGGGCACGATCGACGTGGAATCTCAGCTGGGAGAAGGCACGAGCGTTACCTTCACGCTGCCTCAATTTGCAGGGGCTGGAGAAGAGGCTCTGAAGGGGAGCAGGGTGGTGGGGGATCGAGACGAAGGATAGCCTGCTCCTGCCCCGGGGCGTGGAAGCAATGCCCGTCAGCGAACAGGGCAGCGCCCTTTACGACGAGGACATTTGTGCAAGAGACGAGAAGGGACCAGAGGATTAACTCTGGTCCCTTCTTTGTCAGCAGTGCGGGCAGATGAGCGTCAGCGGCTGGACCGCTTCTCCTTCGCGGCCTGCTCTGCCTTCTGAGCCTCGTAGATCTCCTTGGCCTTGTCCGCCCCGTAGTACCATAGAGCATGGTGCTCCTGAGCATAGGTGGCTGAAGTGACGCCAAAGCGCATGCTTACCAGCCCGGCCCACATCAGAGGGTGTAAGACGGCCAGATAGAAGTGGACGATGAACATGCAGACGGTCACAATCATGGCGACGTCGTGCGCAAGCACCATCGTTTGGAAGAGCCCTATGGGCAGGATGCCCTTGCCGAACCACATGACCAGGCCGGTGACGGCGAAGACCACGCTCCCCAGGATGATGACGACTGCGTTCAGCTTCTCGCCGGTGTTGAACCTATCCTGTGGAGCCATGGCCTCGTGTCGCGCGAACATGTAGTAGGGTATCATGCCCTTTACCCAGTCGATGTCGTAGCGGCTAACCTTGAACACGGACTTGAGGCTCATCCATGCTCGCCTTGGCTCCAGTATGACGTAGATCAAAGGCAGCGCCCCGTAGGCGATAGCGGAGGCTCGATGCAGTAGACGGATGAGCTGACCTCCCTCTCCTCGAGCCAACGGGCGGAGGAGCGGGAAGAACAGGATCATCCCCGTCATGGCGAGGCCGAGGAAGGTGACTGTGTGTCCCCAGTGGAAAACCCGCTCCATCGCCGAGTACTTGGGGATCCATCTGACTCTGATGACTCCTCCTTCTCCGGCCTCCTCCAATCTGCGCACCCTGTTGCCTATCATTCCACTTCCTCCATCTTGATGCTGCGCCGCGCGACGAAGTAGAAGCCCATCACTGCGAGGGCAGCGGCACCGAAGGCGAGAGTGCCGAGCGGCTGCACTATGTTCTGCCATAGGTTGGCCACGACTGGATACTGAGGGTTCTCTGGAAGCCCGTACGCGGTTGGTCTCTCTTTGAGTACATACAGCCTACCGAGGCCTCCCATCTCGTGCTCGCCGTACAGATTGGCGTTGGGAAAACCTCCCTGTTTGAGTTCCTCTACGCGAGCCTTGCCACTGGCCAGCATCTCTTCACGGTTGCCGAATTTGAACGCTCCCGAGGGACAAGTCTGGACGCAGGCAGGGAGTGTGCCATTGGTGATTCTGTCCTGGCAGAAATTGCACTTGAAGGCTTTGCCCTCGCCTGAGAGCACATCGGCGTCCAAGCGGGGTATTCCGAAGGGACAGAACTGAGAGCAATACCCGCATCCATTGCACAGGTCGCGTTCAAGGGTGACGATACCCAGGGTGGGGTGCTGCTTCAGCGCACCCGTGGGGCAAACCTCCACACAGGCCGGGTTTCCACAGTGGAGGCAACCCTCTGTCAAGAAGAGCCATTGCAGACCGTCTCCCTGAACCAGTTCTGTGAACCTAACCCGGGTCCAGGTGGCGGCTGAGAGATCGGGAGGATTCTCGTAAGTCCCTCGCTGGGTAGTCGCCTCAGCCGGAAGGTCGTTCCACTGTTTGCAGGCGACCTGACAACCACGACAGCCCATGCATATCGACTCATCGATCAGCATAGCAACTCTCGACATGTATCCTACTCCCTCTTCTTCGTGATTCGGTTCTTGCCACTTGATAGAGAACGCCCTCTTCCTGAAGGGTGCTTGGGGGGTTTGAACGATTATTCTACCTCAGACTCTTGACGAACACAAACCCGGAGACTGATCCCGGGCTATGTAAACGCCAGGCTTGACCAATGTCTGTGGCCAAGCCTGGTCTACCGTGTGTTGAGTTCACCGCAACGGTGACCTATCACGTACTCGTTCTTGTTCGCCACTAGTAACCAGCCTGAACTCCCCTACGACACCGCTGGAACTCCGACCGGCACGCCCTCGGGCACTCCGGCCAGCGCTTCGCGCACAGTGTTCAGAAGTTGATCCGGCCGAACCGGCTTGCTCAGCCAAGCGCTGACGGCCACGCTCTCATCACTGGGGAACAGCTCCTGACTCTTGACGCCTGTCAGCGATGTGACCATGATCACCGGAATGTCCCTCAGCCCGGGATCCCTTTGCATCGCATTGCTCACATCCAGGCCGTCGGTGATGTAGTCCATCATGATGTCGAGCAACACCAGGTCGGGCTTGGCGGGAGCGGTACGCATGACTTTCAGACCCTCGGCACCGCTGGAAGCGCTATCGGTCTCGTATCCATGGTTCTCGAGGATCCTCTCCGTGATCTTCACGAAGTCGGGATCATCGTCCACGATCAGTATTCTGGCCGCTCGGTCAGCCTGACCGGGCAGGATAGCGCTCCTCCTCTGGAGTTGGGACCGGACCATGGCGTAGATCAGGAGCCCCACCAGCAGAAGGAGTACGCCCGCGATCTCGATAGTCAACATATCCTGTACCTCCTCTGTGTCTTGTTGTCGAGCCTATTTCAGCGTTCGGCCTTGGCCTTGACCGTCTCCGCTGCGGGCTCTGTCAGCTTCTCAAGCTCAGCCTTCTTCTCGGCGGTCCGCAGGCTCCTACGTTCAAGTTGGGTTACAACCATCACGTAGACCACGAAGGCGAAGAGCAGACCGAATATGGCGATGAGCTCCAGTGACAACATTGCGCCTACCTCCTTCTAGATCTTTATTGATTCGCTTTTCCCAATTCCGCCATCACGGCCTTCCGTGACAACGACTACCGGGTTTCCCCTGCGGGCCTCGGCGCACCTTCCTTAGCCCTCTCTTGTGCCTTGGTCTCCCTTCTAGCCAACTCGGTCCTGACCATGGCGAGGACCAAGAAAGCAAACAAGGCGCCCAGCACTCCGATTATCTCAAGAGACAACATGTTCGTTACCTCCTTCATTCACCATTTGTCTTCCATCCTCACTCTACCACAACCCTGGCTACCTTTGAAGAGAAAAAGCACCCGTTGTGCACCCCCGAGAAAGGCGTAACGCATCGGGTTCTCGACGGGCGTTTACGCGCGCGCATCCGCCTCAAAGGGTAGGTACTTCCGCTCGCTACCCGCTAAGCATATATGCGCATTCTGGTGGATGGAATTGCGTAGGCTCATAATATTGACAGACTCTGAGCACTGCGCTCTAATCCTGATCGCTTGGTTGTCCCCTTTGAGTGTGGAGGAGGTGCAGAATGACGGGTTTCCAGTCTGAGGTACTCAGCGAGGAGGAGGTTGAGGAACTGCTCACGCAGGTCACTGAAGAGGAAATAGCAGGGGCACGGGAGCTGTGCTTGACACCGCTGAAAGAGCAGATACTCGTGGAGGGCGTGCCGGGGAGCGCCATCGTGCGCGATTTGGCGGGCCAGGAGTACATAGACTGCACCGCCCAGGCGTGGACGCTTAACTCGGGCTACTGCAATCCAGACGTCACCTATACGGTGGCGGAACAGATGAAGCGCCTCACCCACGTTCGCTACGGGTATCCCACCATACCGCGCATCAAGCTCATCAACCGCCTCAGCGATCTGTTCCCCGGCAATCTGCGGAAGGTGGCGATCAACAATGAAGGAGGAGGCTTCGCTCTGGAGGCGGCGATGAAGCTGGCCATGATCAACAAACCGGGCGCCACCACCTTCCTCACGGCGTGGCGGGGCTACCACGGGGCTTCTCTAGCCACCATACCGGCGAGTCATTACATGCCGTATCTTACACGGTTCCCGGGCTATGGACTGGGCCACTACGCCAAGTTCCCCTACCCGTACTGCTATCGTTGTCCCGTGGGCTTGGAGAGGGAGAGCTGCTCTCTGGCATGTCTGGGGTTGGTGGAGGGAGTCATCAAGTATGGGGCCAACGCCCCCATCGCAGGGTTGATCATCGAGCCCATCCAAGGCCCCGGCGGCTGACCTTCGAGGTGGGGACCAGGGGGCTCGTCCGGGCTGGGGTGGCTGGGTACGCGCGACTCAATGCCCCTGGATCTGGGAGACGTCGTACGCGACGCGTACCCGCCTCCGTGATTCATCGATTCTGAGACGCTTGTGGATGGTGTTGGCAGGCGGCTGTGCGGGCGCGACGGTTGACGCGATGGTGAGTTTGCAGTGAGGGCAAGCTGCGAGGATTGAATAGCTCTTGGCACCTGTGCGGGTGCACCAACCGTGGCTGGTTCAGCGAGATGTGATAGTTTAGGCTCTCGAACTGACTTTGCCTGCGCCCGATTGCCGATGAGCAAGTCTTGAACGGACGAGATTCCGGGACTCGGAGCCGCTATTCGGCGTCTGGATACGCCTGCACCCCTCAATCCCCGATCTAGTCCTTCAGGTCCTTCACATCATCCTTCAAATCCTTGAAATCACGAGTTAGCGCTCGCACACTCAGCTCCATTTCGAAGATCAGGACGGCTAAGAACCAGAAGGCGCCCTCCTGCATCAGCGGCGATGAAGAAGGCTCAATCCAGCCGGCATGGTTGGCAGCTCTCAGCAGTAGTAGCGGGGCCAGAACACTCATCAAGCCCCACCTGACTGCACTACGAACGCTTATTGTTCTCCTCCATTCCCTCCCAGGGGCTTTGGTGCTTCCACCGTGAAGCAATGCTGCTTCTTCGGCGCGCAGGAACGGTCGTCCTGTTACTCCTGTGCCAGGGGACGGCCGTGGTGGTCGCAGCTGGCGCCGGTGCGTATTTGCGTATCTATCTCTGCGCGTGAATACCATTGTAGCATGATACCATGTGAGTTGACGTTTGGCAATGTATAGGAGGCGCCATAGACCTTCCTTTCCGGCAAGGGTAGATAGTACTCTATACCTATTGTACTACGTTTGTTGACAGATGTCAGTGCGCATATCAAGACGCAGCACGTATCACAAATCTCTGTGTTTGGCGACAGAACAGGATGGTTGTTTTCTGCAGAGCAGTCCAGCAGGTTGGGCGCCGCTCAGTTGGCGCGACGCGCAACCTGAGGGCCAAGAGGGGTCATGTGGGATGAGGCGCACGCTTTCCATTCGCGGGGGGAATCCTGGCCGACCAGCGATTGGCTGGTTTGTGGGGTCTACTGTGATACCCCCCGTGAGCGCTTCCGCCACCACAGCACCCCCCCGGGCAGGCTGGAAATGATGATGATGGCCTGCATGAGGAGAGATATGGCCAGGGATTTCTGCTCCGGGACGCCCACCAGGTTGAAGAAGAAAACGTAGGCGCTCTGATTCAGTCCGATGCCGCCGACGGAGATGGGTATCAGGAGCACAAAGGTAATCAGCGGCGTGAAGAGGAAGATGTGCAGCAGCGATATGCCTCCCCCCAGCGAGAGGGAGATGAGGTAGTTGACCACG
>DATKVP010000023.1:0-2017 GCA_035530015.1 Anaerolineae bacterium
TGAAGTTGACGTCGGCTTCGAGCAAGGCGATTCTGACCTCGCGCAGCCCCTCCTCGACGTCCTTCTCGCTCAGACGCCCTTTGCGAGCAAGCTTATCAAATGTCCCTTGCAGCTTTCCTGTCAGTGTTTCGAACATGGGCAGCAACCATTAGCCGATTATTGAAAGGCAGGCTTCCCGGCCTGCCATACAAGCATACATCTTCCTATTCTATGGTACTTCCTGCCTTTCGTCAAGCAAACTGGGCGGAAGTCAGGAAGGAATGCTGCTTGCCGTACCCACAACCCCGGCAACCTTCCTGCCGCCGGCCGCGTCCTCGAGCGATCCCAGGATGCAGCCTCCTCTGTGGTTTCTCCACACTCCCTGACACAGAGAGGATAGATTCACCCCTGCCCCTTCCTCCCCGCATATGCTACAATGACGGTGCTGGTATACAAGAGATGGACCTGTTGGACACAGTACGCAAGACAATCTCACAGCACCACATGCTTGCACCTGGCGACACCGTGATCGTCGGTGTATCAGGGGGGCCAGATTCCCTCTGCCTGTCGCACGCACTCATGGCCATGCAGGATGAGTTGAGCCTGGATCTGCACTTCGCCCACCTTGACCACGGGATTCGAGGAGAGGAATCCCGGGCAGACGCCGACTTCGTCGAGGAGTTGGCGCTGGACTGGGGGGTCCCCGCCACTGTGCACCACGGCAACGTGCCCGAGTACGCCAGGGAACAAAAGCTGGCGATCGAAGAAGCGGCTCGCCGGACGAGATACCTCTTCCTGGGGCGCGTGGCCCAGCAGGTAGGCGCTACGTGCGTGGCCGTTGGGCACAACGCCGATGACCAGGTAGAGACGATACTGATGCACTTGATGCGGGGCTCCGGATTGGGTGGACTGCGCGGTATGGCCCCCGTGCAGGTGCTGGGCGCGGAAGAATGGTGGTCGGGGCCTATCCTGAGACTTATCAGACCACTCTTGGATGTGCCCAGGGAGCAAATCGAGGCATACTGCCGCGAGCACGGTCTCCAGCCTCGCTTTGACCGGTCGAACCTGGATCTCACCTATCACCGCAACCGCATCCGACACGAACTCCTCCCACATCTGGAAAGCTTCAACCCGCGCATCCGGGAGGTTCTGCGTCGCTCTGCTCTGGTGATCGCCGATGACCACGACTACCTGCGTCTCCAGGGCCTCGCCGCGTGGGAAAGACTCGCAGAGGAGAGCGGCGGAGCAGTCACATTCCCCCAACAGGAGTGGTTCGAGCTGCATCCTAGCCTGCAGAGACAGCTACTGAGAGAGGCGATCCACCGGCTGCGCAGGTCTCTCCGCGACATCACCTGGACCCACGTTGAGCAGGCGAGGGTGGGACTGGAGCGGATAGATACCGGCGCGCGGATCACCCTACCCCTGGGCCTGTTCCTCTTCAAGGGATACGACGACTTCGTCGTCGGCGAGGAGATGACCCTCCCTGACGTGCCCCTCCTTCATCAGGAGCCTTTGCCGCTGCGGGTGCCGGGCACCACTCAGCTCAGCGAGAGCGCCTGGGCGGTGCACAGCGAGATTGTAGTCAGGGAAAAGTTGCCCGAGGGGGCGCTAGAGAATGCGAACCCCTGGCAGGCCTATCTCGATCTAGAACGCACAGGCGTCGACTTGCGCCTCAGGGCGCGCCAGAAGGGTGATCGATTCCAGCCCCTGGGCATGGCTGGCCGGTCGAAGAGCCTCAATTCCTTCATGATCGACGCCAAGATCGCCCAGCAGATCCGCGATCGACTGCCGCTGGTAGTCTCTCCCAGGCACATCGTCTGGGTGGCAGGCTACCGCATAGACGAGCGGGTGAAGGTCGCAGGCCAGACACGCCAGGTGCTCCACCTGCGATTCGTCAAGACCGGCTAGTCTCAGAGCGGCTCTTCATCGGTCAGCTGACGCACACGAATAGTGTGGATGGGATATGGCAGGTTGACACTAGCCTGCGCCGCCGCATCCTTCATGGCCTTGACAGCTTCCGAGGTCACCTCAAAGAGGC
>DATKVP010000024.1:0-2355 GCA_035530015.1 Anaerolineae bacterium
GGGGTGCATCAGGGCATCGACTTCTACTCGGCGGCCGGGAAGATGGTGACCGACACCACGCCCGCCTTGAGCGTGGCTGCGGGCGTCATCGTCCGCATCGACAGCGACTACCAGGCCCCTACACTGCAAGAGATGGAAGCCATGCTGGCCGAGACTGAAGAGGTCTTCCACACTCCAGAGGATATCCTGGACGTCCTTCGCGGACGCCAGGTGTGGATAGAACACGACGGCGGTGCGGTGAGCCGCTATTGCCACCTCAGCGAGGTAGCTGCGGGCCTCCGGGTGGGAGATTATGTGAACCAGGGTCAGATGATCGGCTACGTCGGGAACTCCGGCACTCCCGCGTCCTACTATGACTCGGGGCAGGAGATACATCTGCATCTGGAGATCAGGGTCGGCGAGGGCTACCTGGGTCAGTACCTCCGGTCTGTCGAAGTGAAGCGCTGGCTCGAGCAGGTCTTCAGCGCCGACGCTTGACAACTTTTCCATCCGGGCACTATAATCTGCACGCTTTGAGTCACACACCCTTTGCGGCCTCCAACCACAGTTCAGTGAGGTATAAGTGCGCAAACTCCAACTCGCTATCACTGCCCTTCTCCTGGTGGTGCTGGCTGTGGTCGGCTTCCTGGCCTACAGACTTCATCAGTACGATAGCTTCCGCGAGGCCATATACCCAGGCGTCTCGGCTGCTGGCGTTCCCCTCGCGGGACAGACCCGCGAGCAGGCAATCCAGACGCTGGACGAGGTGGTTGTCGCCCCGCTGAGCCAGCCGATCGCTCTACAATACATGACCGACACCGTCGTTCTACTGCCCGGCGACGTCAACTTTGAGATCTTCCTGGACGAGATGGTCGAAGAGGCCTACGCGCTGGGCCGCGGGGAACAAGCACAGTTCTGGGATGGCTACCTCAGGTTTCTGACCGAAGGCCTGCAACCAGTGAATGAGGACCTTCCTCTGCTGTACGCCTATGACCCCTCACTGCTGGAGGAATTCCTCGGTGACGTCGCGCAGGACAAAGATCAACCACTGAGGGAGGTCCAGCCCATCACGGACACACTCTCGTTCCGGCCGGGCCGCCGCGGGCGAAAGCTGGATATCCCCAGCTCTCTTTCCCTGATCGAACTGAGCCTGACCTCCACTGATAAACGGGAGGTGGCCCTCGTCGTTGACGTTCTGGAGCCCGCCCCGCCCGATCTCGAGATGTTGCGTGGCGTGGTGCAGCACCGCATAGATGAATTCGCAGGGATGGTCAGCATCTACATTTCCAACCCAACAGCAGATGAAAGGATTGAGATCAACCCCCAGATCATCTATTCGGGGATGAGCGTGGTGAAGCTGGGCATCATGCTGGAAACCTTCCTGCACTCTGAGGGCACCGAGCTGGACGAAGAGACTCAGGAGATGATGGTCAAGCTAGTTACGGACCCCACGGGGAGCAACTTCTGGGCGAATCTACTCCTGGGTATCATCGGCGACGGAAGCCAGATGGAGGGGTCCAGAAGAGTCAACGCCCGCATGGATGAGTTGGGCCTGACGGCGACCTTCATCCGGGAGCCCTATCGCCTCGAGACGGAGGGCGCCCATCGCGGACCCGGCCTGGCGAAGTTGCTCCTCCTCCAGAGTAACGTCACCGCCAACCCTGATCCCTTCATCCAGACCTCCGCCCACGACATCGGCGTGCTACTGGAGATGATCTACGATTGCAGTCAGGGAGAAGGTAGGCTGCTAGAGGAGTACGAGGGACGCATCTCCTCTGAGAGTTGCCAGCTGATACTGGACGACTTGAAGCAGAATCCGGTACGGACGATGATCGGCGCGGGCATCCCCGAGGACGTTCCGCTGGCGCACAAGCACGGCTTCGCCTACGACACCCACGCCGACGCCGGCATCGTCTTCCTGGAAGATACTGACTACATCCTCGTGCACTTCCAGTACGCGCCGACGGATTGGCTGGTGTGGGCACTCAGCCAACCTGTCTTCGAGGACGTCTCCTACGCCACCTACAACTTCTTCAGCCTCGACGTGGAGTGATGACCCAGCCGCGGCCCACTGCCAGGCGCCCGATCTTTCAGGCTGTGGCCTTTACCGCTCTCGGCGTTCTCATACTCCTGATCGGCGCTTGCGGCAGCCCAGGCACTCCTGAGATCACTCCCACTTGGGCGCCCACACCAACGCTCAACGCGCCCTCCCCTACGCCCACACCCCTGGGGGGCGCCAGCTTCGTCGTCTACCAGACCGACAGGGACGGCGACTGGGAAATATACCTCCTGGACCTGATATCCTGGCGGGAGTATAACCTCACTCAGTATCCCGGCGAGGACAGGAACCCGGCAGTCTCCCCCGACGGCACGCGC
>DATKVP010000025.1:0-3809 GCA_035530015.1 Anaerolineae bacterium
GTTGGCCCAGGACCTGTTCCACGAGCCCGCGGACCTGGCTGTGGCGCACAAGCTGGCCGTGGTGCTGAGGCGCGCCAGCGACCTTCGCCCGGACTGGCGTCTGCCGGAGCTGACGGAGGAACTGGCGGTAGTCGCTCGCAACGAACGTCGCTTCCTCGGTCTCAGCACCGACGACATCGGCTTCGACCCCCAGCGACACAGGGGCAAGGTGGTGGTTTCCACGATCCACAAGGCCAAGGGACTGGAGTGGGACCGTGTGTATCTGATGTCTGTCAACAACTACAACTTCCCCTCGGCGGAGGTCCACGATAGCTTCATCTCCGAGAGATGGTTCGTGCGTGATCGCTTGAATCTGGAGGCAGAGGCTCTGGCCCAGCTGAAGGCCCTCGTCGAGGAGGGCAGCCCGTATGGGGAACGGGAGGCGACGCTCCAGGCCAGGTACGATTATGCGGCGGAACGACTGCGCCTTCTATACGTGGGCATCACCCGGGCCAGGAAGGAGCTGATTTTGACCTGGAACACAGGCAGACGGGGCGACCAGCAACGGGCCGTGGCCTTCATCGAGCTTCGACGCTTCTGGGAGGAGGAGAATGGTCCTGCCCAGTGATTTTCAGTTCAGCCAGAGCAGCCTGCAGGACTACGTGGAGTGTCCGTGGCGCTTCTACCTGCGCCACGTGCGACGGCTGGCCTGGCCTGCCATTGTCGCAGAGCCTGCTCTGGATCATGAGAGGCATCTCTTGTTGGGGAGTGAATTCCACCAGCTGATTCACCAGCACGAGCTAGAGATCCCGGCGGAGCAGTTGTCCACGGTGATCGGCGATCCGAACCTGCGAGGCTGGTGGCTGAATTTCCTGGAGAGAGGGCCGGGCGATGTTCCCGAGCTGCATCATCCCGAGATTGTGCTTTCAGCCCCGGTGAGTGGCTATCGCCTCGTGGCCAAGTACGACCTCCTGGCGGTGGACCCAGCCCGCCGCGCGGTCATCCTGGAGTGGAAGACGTATCGCCAGCGCCGCGGGCGCAGGTGGCTCGACGAGCGGCTGCAGACCAGGGTCTACCCCTTCCTGCTGGTGCGGGCGGGAGCGCATCTCAACGAGGGGCGGGCGCTGGAACCTCCGCAGGTGGAGATGGTCTACTGGTTTGCCGCCTTCCCGGACGAGCCTGAACGGTTCCTCTACGGGGAGAAGCGGTATGGGGAAGATGGCGTCTATCTGCATTCCTTGATCGAGGAAATCGCGGGTCAAACAGAAGATGAATTCCAGCGCACGGCCGACGAGGAACGGTGCAAGTTCTGCTCGTACCGCTCGCTCTGCCAGCGGGGGATCAGGGCTGGGGATTTCCTCCAGGCGGAGGAAGTCCGGGAGGCCGAGGAGCACCTGGAGATCTTCCTCGACTTCGATCAGATCGCCGAGATCGAGTTCTGAGGCCTGTTGATGAGGAAGTGGATCGAGCCCCAGGATATTGAGGTACCGCAAGGGCTGCATAGTGTCATCGGTGGGCATCCCCTGGTGGCGCAGACTCTGGCGCGGCGAGGTTTTACAGACGTCAGCACGGCCAGATCCTTCCTCGACCCGGACCTCTACCAGCCTGCCCCGGCGAGTGAGCTACCGAACCTGCCAGAGGCCGTTGAGCGATTGGAGAGGGCGATCCGTCAGGGGGAGGAGATCTGCGTCTGGGGAGACTTCGACGTCGATGGCCAGACAGCGACAACGCTCCTCCTATCCACGCTGCGAGCGTTGGGAGCCTCGGTGCGATACCACATACCCCTCCGGGCCACCGAGTCCCATGGAGTCAATCTCCCCCTCTTGAAAGAGCTGATCGCGGACGGGGTGCGCCTCATACTGACCTGCGACACCGGCATAGGGGCCCACGACGCGGTGGCCTATGCTCGAAGCATTGGAGTTGACATAATTATCACCGATCACCACGATCTGCCCCAAGAGTTGCCCGACGCGTGCGCGGTGGTAAACCCCAAGATGCTGCCTCCTGACCATGCACTGAGGGAGCTACCAGGTGTGGGATGCGCCTACAAAGTGGCGGAGGCGCTTCACGAGCGGGCGGGGCGCATCGAGGAAGCGGAGGGGTACCTGGACATGGTAGCCCTGGGGATCGTCGGTGACGTTGCTGTGCAGACGAAGGACGTCAGATACCTGCTTCAGCGAGGCCTGAGAGCACTGCGTGCGAACGAGCGTGTTGGACTTCAAGCGGTGATGGGGCTGGCTGAGATCAATGCAGAGCACCTGACGGAGGAGCACATAGGCTTCCTGCTGGCGCCTCGCTTGAACGCCCTTGGCCGACTGGCTGATGCCAGTGTTGCTGTGGAGCTCCTGACCACGGACGACCCGAGCCGGGCACGGATGCTCGCCAGTCAGCTGGAAGGTCTGAATGCTCGCCGCCGGCTGCTCACTGATCAGGTGTTTGAGGCTGCGGTGGAGCAGGTCGAACGTGACCCATCTTCGCTGGACGGGGGGGTGCTGGTGCTGAGCCATCCGTCGTGGCCGGCCGGTGTCATAGGCATCGTCGCCAGCCACTTGGTGGAGAGGTATGGTCTGCCCACCGTGCTCCTCGCAGAGCCTCCGGGAGAGCTCGCCCGGGGTTCTGCCCGGTCCATTCAGGGCTGCGACATCTCTGCGGCCATAGCGGCGCACGCGGAGATGCTGGCTGGTTTCGGTGGCCATCCCATGGCGGCTGGCCTGGCCATAGAGCCTGATCGGATAGGGGAATTCAGGCACGCCTTGTCGCGTACCGTGCTGGGGATGCTCAAGGGCATTGAGGATGGATCTGGGCTGCCCGTTGCGGCGTACGTCTCGCTGTCGGAGTTGTCGCTGGATCTGGTGGAGGAGTTGGAGCGGCTCTCGCCCTTTGGGCCTGGCAACCCCTCGCCCACGCTGGCGACCAGGGGTTTGAAGCTGGTTGGCCAGCGCGCATTGGGGCGCAAGCGTGAACATCTTCAGTTGATCGTCGAGGATTCTGGCGGCGTGCAGGCCAGGGTCATCTGGTGGAGAGCCACAGACTGGTCTCTTCCAGAGGGCATGTTTGACCTGGCCTACAACGTGCGGGCAAGCGACTACCGCGGCCGGCGAGAGATACAGGTCGAGTGGAGGGACGCGCGCCTGGTGGAGCCGCGTGTGGTAAAGCCTGCTCCGGAGCGAGTGGACGTCCAAGTGGTGGACTACAGGGCGGAACTGAGACCCAGACCACTTCTGGAGCATCTTCGTTCGCTCGAGGGAGTACAGGTGTGGAGTGAGGCCGCCGCCAGGAAAGAGGTAGATGGCGCAAGCCGGGATGAATTGGAGCCCTCGACGGCGCTGGCAATCTGGACGGTCCCTCCCGGACCCAGGGAGCTGCGGGCGGGTTTGAAGAGGGTGGCCCCGGAGACAGTGTACCTGTTCGGAATAGACCCCGGCCTGGATGAACCGCAACGCTTCCTCCAAAGGCTGGCAGGACTCGTCAAGCGGGCGTTGAGTTCCCACGAGGGTAGAGTCCGGGTCTCCACGCTGGCGGCCGCCACAGCTCAGCGCGAGGCCGCAGTGCGACTGGGACTCGACTGGCTGGTGGAAAGCGGACACATCGCCATAGTGGACGAGGAGGCCGGCGAGATACAGCTGGCCGCGGGCAGCGGAGTGGCAGGCGGCGACGTCAAGGGAGCAACTGCGCGACTGCGGTCCCTGCTGGAGGAGACCGGGGCCTATCGTATGCATTTCTCGAGGGCGCCTGCGGACACTATTCTGAGACTCTGAGATGCTCCCCAGCCAAGACAACAGTGCCTGCCGGCGCGGCGGTGCCCCGGATGGTCATCGCTGCCGCGCTCA
>DATKVP010000026.1:0-7836 GCA_035530015.1 Anaerolineae bacterium
GCCACGCCCCCAGCACAGATGAGTCGAGGGGCGATGCCAGCTCGATAAAGCGTGACGGCGTGCAGCGTGCGTGTTCCAAGATCGGGGCCTGGCTGACCATTGGGCAGGACCTTGGCACCGAGGACGACAATTGCATCGGCTGGCTGGGCGAAATCTCGACGGCCGTAGTAGTCGATCTTGAAGCACAGAACACCAAAGCCCGCGATGCAGACAAGAACTAGACCAACACCAATCAGGAGTAGTGAGCGCAATATACGCATGGGGTACCCTTGATGAGGCGCCGCACCCTGGATGGGGCGGTGGCGCGCCGCTAGCGGTGACCCGCGCGCCAGTTGCCTGCCGCGGCCTGAGCGGCCGCATATACCTCCTTGAGGGGCTTTCCAGCCTCTAGAGCCAGACGATGACAGTCCTCATATTCGGGCGCGAGATTGACTATTCCCTGGCTTAGCCTTGCCACCTTGATCCTCACGCGTCCGAAAGGTGTATCCACCTCCACCGTCTCGCGGTCGAGGCAGAAGCGTTCCAGCAGCAGCCGCCGGATGCCCAACGTTGTGGTCTCGGCGAAGATGATCGAAGAGAGCTCCTGCTCCGCACGCGGTTGGCAGAGCACCGAGAGCAGCACACCAGGTCGATTCTTCTTGCCCTGGAATTGCTGGAGGAAGACATCAAGTGCCCCAGCGTCGAAAAGGGCCTGCATGACGTGATCGTACAACTCGGGGTTCATGTCGTCCAGGTTCGTCTCCAAGAGCACGACCGTCTCCGTCGGCCCGGTTGCTCGCTCCTGGCTGGTGCCCACGAGTACCCTCAGCAGGTTCGGGAACGGGAACTCACTCTTGCCTGCCCCGTAACCTATGCTTTGGACGGTCATTTGAGGGAATGGGCCGAACTTCTCAGCCAGACTGGTGATGATCGCGGCGCCTGTGGGGGTCACCAGCTCTCCTTCAACCTCACGCTGAACCACAGGCACACCCTTCAACAATTCCAGTGTTGCTGGGGCTGGTATCGGCAAAAGACCGTGAGCGCAGTGCACGAAGCCGTGTCCCAGTGGGAGCTGTGAGGAGCAGACCTTTTCTACACCGAGGAGATGCAGCGCCAGAAGGCTGCCTACTACGTCTACGATGGCGTCGGTGGCACCGACCTCATGAAGATGAGCTTCCTCAGGTCTGGTACCATGAATCGCCGCCTCCGCCCTGACCAGGCGGTGGAAGATAGCGATGCTGCCCTTCTTCACTTCGTCGGGTAGTTCACTCTCTTCGACGACGGCCTCGATATCAGCGAGGGTACGCTCGGCTACGCCGTCACTCACCTGCACCTGCACGTCTGTAGCCTGGATCACTCCCTTCTGCACTTTCTCTATCCTGATCTCATACTCGGAGAGGTGTAGTCCCCGCAGAGCCTCCTGGAACTGCTCAGCGTCCAGGCCGGCATCGAGGAGCGCTCCCAGGATCATGTCGCCACTGATTCCGGCAAGACAGTCGAAATAAGCCAGCTTCATGCTTGCCTCGTGAGGCCCATGATGGTGTGGGCGAAGTAGCCAGCGCCAAAGCCGTTGTCTACGTTGACAACCGCCACGCCCGGCGCGCAGGAGTTGAGCATGGTGAGAAGCGGAGCGAGGCCGTCGAAGCTTGCTCCGTACCCCACACTGGTGGGCACGGCGATCACGGGACAGGATACCAGGCCCCCCACGACGCTGGCCAGTGCCCCCTCCATGCCGGCGATGGCGACGATGACCTTCGCCCCGAAGAGTCTCTCCCGCCTGTCCAGAAGGCGATGCAGGCCTGCCACCCCCACATCGTACAGCCTCTCCACGCGGCTTCCCAGGATCTCCAGGGTAACCGCCGCCTCTTCGGCGACAGGTATGTCCGACGTGCCTGCGGTGACCACCAGGACGTAGCCGGCGTCTTCGGCCTCGGGCTCAGGCTGCTCCGATCCCTTGTCTACGACGATGATGCGCGCCTGGGCGTGATAGATGGCTTCTGGTAAGGCTTCTTGCACCGCTCTGAACGTTTCCTCATGCGCCCGTGTGGCCATGACACGGTCGTGGCGCTTGAACAGCTCCCCAAGAATCTCCGCCACCTGTGTGGGCGTCTTGCCCTGGCAGAAGACTACCTCGGGAAAGCCTTTCCTCAATCCCCGGTGATGGTCTAGCATGGCGTAGTCCAGGTCCTGGTAGGGCAGGTCCCGCAAGAGGGAGAGCGCTTCCTCGATCTCCAGCCGGCCCGCCTTGACGTCTTCCAGGAGCCTCCTCATGCGGTCATTCATGGTTCTCATCCGCCAGGGTCTCGTTCATGCTTCCCGTGCGATACCCCTCCAGATCGGCCGTCACGTATGAGAATCCCAGTCCTCGCAACTCGTTCACTATCGCCGATCGATTCTCGAGCAATGTCGGCAGGTCTTTCGCTTCTGCTTCTATGCGGGCTACATCTCCGTGGAGTCGGACGCGCAATTGAGAGATGCCCAGACTGCGGATGAACCTCTCCGCATCCTCGATCTGTTTCAGACGCGCGCTTGTGATCGGGGTTCCGTAGGGGAGGCGACTGGCGAGACATGCCCCCGACGGCTTGTTCCACGTGGGTAGCCCCAGCTTCCGGCTCAGGGCGCGGATGTCCGCCTTCGTCAGGCCAGCCTCCTTGAGGGGGCTGCGTACGCCCAGTTCACGAGCTGCCCTCATGCCGGGCCTGTGGTCTCCCAGGTCGTCAAGGTTGTTTCCATCTACCACATGGGCGAAACCTTTGTCTCGAGCCATCTCCAAAAGCTTGCCGAAGCGCAGATGCTTGCAGTGATAACACCGTTGGGGCGAGTTGGCCACGTAGTCCGGATTGTCCAGTTCGTCGCTGTCGATGAGCAGGTGTTGTGCCCCGATCTCCTCGGCCATGCTGATCGCACTGTCCAGCTCATCCCTGGGAGTGCTGGGGCTGACGGCGGTCACCGCGATGGCGTCTTCGCCCAATTCGTCGTGGGCCACCTTGAGCAGAAGCGTGCTATCGGTGCCCCCGGAGTAGGCGACGATCACCTTGCCCATTTGGCGGACAAGCTTCTTGAGGTCGTCCAGCTTCGTCTCCAGCGCTGATTGCCGCGACTGTGGTTGCGCACTGGCTAGCTCACCTGGGTTCAATCGTCGCTCCTGATTCACTCATCCCTGACACACTCGAGCACTACGCGCCCGTGACGGGTTCTTAGCAGCGGATTCATGCTTCCGAAGG
Source organism: Anaerolineae bacterium (assembly GCA_035530015.1). Taxonomy (GTDB): domain Bacteria; phylum Chloroflexota; class Anaerolineae; order UBA7937; family B3-Chlor; genus JAUVXJ01. The sequence goes on from DATKVP010000026.1 coordinate 3,204, forward strand.
GCAGAGTAAGCTTCTGCACCTATGTCGGACTTTCCTCCCCGAGGTGCTCCAGGCTGCCGACCAGTACCACCCTGGCCTCGCCGTCCTCGAAGTCGATGATGTTCAGCGCTGTGCTCTCTTGACGAGGGGTATGCCAGATGATGGAGAGATCCTCGTTCATGAAGTGGCACATGGCCGTCTTCACGGGAATCGTGTGGGTGACTACACACACACCGTTGCCGCGCTCCACGGAAACTATGTCCTCCAGGGCGGCAGTGATTCTGGCCTGCACCTCTTCCAACGTCTCGCCGCCTGGCATGCGGAATTCGTGAGGGGTGAATTGCCACGTGACGACGTGGTTCTCTTGAGATACCTTCAGTTGCTGCGGCGTCATACCTGTCCATTTCCCGAAGTCCATCTCTTGCAGCTCTGGGAGCTTGATCACTCCCCTGCGATGTTTGGCAGCCAAAGCGGAAGCCGTGATGAGCGCCCCATCGAACGGGCTGGAGTAGAAGGAATTGATCTCCTTTTCCTTCAGATACATGCCCAGGAGCCTGGCGTGCTTCTTCCCCTTGCGCGTGAGCTTGTGGTCAGTGGCGCTCTGGTAGACACCCTTTCTGTCCTGGGTGGTCTCCGCGCAGGCGACCAAGAAGAGTCTGCTTCCGACCTCCATCGCCCGTAGTCACCTCTCGCCGGCTCCGGCGTACGTCTACCTGTCCCTGCCGGGCACCAGAACGGTGGGAGGGGGTCTGCGCCCCCTCTGCCCGGGGACAACGACTGAAGGACGTTCCTTCGACCCGAGGTCATCGAGTGTGAGAACGGTGGGACGATGCTCAGCCTGAGGCCCCTCCTCGTAGGGCAGTATGACTCTGGGTTGGCCCACTTCTCCTCTCAGCTCGAGCGTGAAGTGATTGAAGAGGTAGCTTCTGTCTCGCAGGAACTGTGCCCACGGGGCCTGGTAGTGCTCTTCCTGGTAGGTGGCGAACATCTCTTGCACGTGGGCTTTGAAGTCGTCCTCAACCTCCGGCGGTATCAGCGCGCTGATCCAGGAGAAGCGGCGATAGTCGACCGAGTTGACAAGGCGACCCAGCAGCAGCTGACCTTGCTCTATCCCCTGTAGGGAAGGAGTGTGAGCCAATTGCACCTCGATGTCCTGGAACACGTCCAGCAGCCCGATGGTCTGGCCCTCTTCCACACCGGTCACCTCGAAGGCGCTCAGCAGTGCCTCAGCGTCTGCTGCAAGCAGACTGCGCTCCTGCTCAGTAAGCACTGGACCCTTTTCTTCGAGGAAGATCTGCACAATCCTTCGGCCGTCACCCGAGGTATGGTAATCGTGGACGTACCAGTCCAGGAAGTTCATGATCTGTGCTGGGGGGAGTTCGCCGCTCTGTTCGATGGTGTAGCTCTTGTTCCAGAAGAGGTCAAAAGCTGACTCCAGATCCTGGCGGAACCGGGCCTCTCTCGAGAAGTCGAGGAGCTTGTCCATCATCGTGTCCCATGCCCGGTCGCGACCCATGGCTTCCGATTTGCCCGCCGCTTCCTTCTTGAGACAACAATACTTGTACTTCTTGCCGCTGCCGCAAGGGCAGGGATCGTTTCGGCCAGTCTTGCTCACAACCGTGACCTCCTGACCCGAGGGTTCTGGCATGTCTTCGAACCCAGGGTCCAAGAGTATTCTAACATAGAATGATGGATTACGGAAAACACACTAGCAGGGCTGTGTCATGAGTCGGCTGCCAGGGCGCGATTTCCGGCCGTGGCACGGGCCTTGGCCGTCTGGAAGTCGTCCATACTGGCTTCGCACCACGAGAAGGGGTAGATGGAGTCATTGTGCAGAAGTGGGTCGACACTTCTGTCTACGTGGCCGCGCAGCGCAGCGCGTTCCCATTCCCTGGTCCCAGGGATGAGGGAGATGGCTTCGATCTGTACCAACGCGCCGCATTCGTGGGCGAAATCCACACTGTCCAGCACGCCTTGGACCGATTGCCCGGGCAGTCCCATCAGCACGTAGGCGGCGATCTGCCTGGCCTCAAACCCAGCTGCCTGGAGAGCTCGGACAGCGGACCGGAAGTGCTCGCTGCTGACCTTGGAGCCGGTGCGGCGCTGCTCGTCGGCGTCCGACGTCTCCAAGCCCAGCCTGATGGTCTTGAATCCGGCCTCATACATCTTGGAGGCCAGGGGTGGGTCGACATAGCGAGCGTGTAGGCCGTTGGGCGTGTGGAACCGGCAGTCTAAACCCCGTTGCAGGACCTTGTCGAGGAGGACGTGGAGGTGACCTGCTGCATCCGCGAGGAGGGCGTCGTCGTAAAAGGCGAAATCGTGGATTCCCAACTCTGTTCGACAGAGTTCTATCTCGTCCGCCACGCGGTGGGGATCTCTCCGTCGAAAGCCCCGTGGGTGCAGCAGGGAAGAAGCACAGTAGGTGCAGCGGAACGGGCACCCGCGAGACGTCTGAATTGCCGCGTAGCCCTGATTCCTGCGCAGCTCGTGGAGAGGCCAGGGTAGGGAGTCGAGATCACGGGTGTATCGTCTGTAGTCGGATCCGTTACCGGTAAGTTCATCAACAAGTCGCAGCGCTTCGAGTTCGCCTTCGCCCGTGACGATATGATCGGCGCCTGACTTTTCCTGGGCATGGTCAGGACAGAGCGTGGGGTAGACGCCTCCCAGGATGACTGGAACCCCGGGAAAGCGCGCTTTCACTCGCTTGATGACCTCGAAAGGTCCTGGATACCAATAGGTCATCCCGGAGGTGACCATGATGATGTCGGGCAGAGGCTGCCGGGCCAGTTCCTCTTCGAAGACCTCAACGGGGAGGCCGTATCGCCCGTAGCGTCGTTGGACGCGGGAGAGGACGGGTGGTTTCTCGACGAGGGTCTTGAGGAACTTGCCTCGGCCATAGTCGTCTTCTCGAGGCTTGGATGGCAACTGGGGATGGTGCCTGTCGAGGCAGTCGATGAGGGCGACGTCGTAGCCGTTCTCCACCAGCACGGCGGCCACGGAGAGCAGGCCCAGAGGCTCGCTCCATTCGCAGTAGGCGGCAAAGTCGTAGATCCAGGGGTTGATGAGGAGTATTCGACCTTTCACTGCGTATTCCGCGCGGGTGCAGGCAAGCCCGGGTTTCTCCAGGAGCAGAATGAGATGGGCTGCGGACAATCTGGCCATTCCTTCCATTCCATTATACGTGCGGTTCTCGAGCCTGTACAGCACATCAGCTACAGCGGGCAGGCGGTGGCGGGGCAGGTACGTGTGTCTCCGCCCGACAGAAGTCCCGCACTGTGAAGAAGGGGTTCGAGCGCGCACATGGGAAGGTAGCCGCATGGCATGCCGTGCGACTACTTCGACAGTGACAACTGTCTGCGCCTGCCATCCCGTGCGATGTCTCTGCCCCAGCGATGCACATGCTCGTCCCTGGCTGCGAATACGGTTGGCGACCGCAGCTTCGGAGGCGTGGAAGGAGCAGGACAGAGGTTGTACCAAACGCGGTGAGACGTGCCCTTGTGAGGGTCCGTGAGCTTGGATTAATGCGTTTGGTGTTGGTGTAGCGTCCGGTTTCGCACGCGACGCCGTGTGGCGGGTAGGCGTGGGTCACGCCCTGAGCAGGTTGACATCGCGCCCGGTGGTTGTTATAGTAGACGAAACGTTTGGGGGGCTCGTCTGCCCGGCCCCGGATGAGTAGAAAGGAGAAAGAGAGGATTCCATGATCAGACAGAGGACTCTAGGCTCAATTGGGCTGACACTGGCGGTGGCTCTCGTACTGTTCGCTGGCGCCGCTGGTTGCACGCTTCCCGGCGTGTTTCCCGGCACCGGCACGGAGCCCGAAATACAGTTCTGGGCGAGTGAGGAAGTGGTGCCCCGGGGTGGTTGCACCCTGGTGCACTGGGAAGTGAGCGGTGCCGAAGACTATCCCATCTTCCTCGATGGCAAAGAAGTCCCTCCATCAGGCGCGGAGGAGGTCTGTCTCGAAGAGCCAACGACCTTCGAACTGGTGGTTGGGATGCCCGGCGGCTCCATCAGGGAGACGATGAGAATCGAGGTCGAGGGGTCGGAGCCACCTCCGGAAGAAGCTCCACCAGAAGAACCGCCTCCTGCGGGGGGACCGGAGTCCATCTTCCTCATTGTCGACCCCGACACGATCCCTCAAGGTGGGTGCGCCATGCTCCACTGGGAGGTACAGCCTCCTGAATTCCCAACCTTCCTCAACGGCCGGGAGGTACCACCCGTCGGGGAGAGTGAGGAGTGCCCGGAGGGGACCGTCACCTACGAGCTGCTGGTCGAAGGACCGGGAGGACCTCAAGCGCGGAGCGTGACCCTGCACGTAGAGGGAGGAGCGCCGCCAGAGCCCACACCAAAGCCACCGGCGGCCCCTGCGGCTACTGCCACACAGCCTCCACCGGCACAGCCGACCGCGACCCAGCCACCACCCGCGCAACCCACGGCGACGCAATTCGTACCGCGCTGGGGCCAATGTTCATGGGTGGGCGTGGAACAGGCAGGGATTAACAGCCACCAGCCCAAGACCTGGTGTTCCAACGGGAGATTCCTGACCGGCCTGGATCTCGATCGTATCGCGACGGACCCCCTGGACTCTCCCGGGGTCGGAGCGGGTTTTTGCTGTCCGCTGAGTGTTGCACAGTACAGTCCCTGGGGCCAGTGT
>DATKVP010000027.1:0-8351 GCA_035530015.1 Anaerolineae bacterium
GTCAGAGGCCTCGAGCTTGGCGAGCCAGCCTTCTCCGAACGGGTCATCGTTGATGGGCGCTACGTCCCATTCCAACTCCTCGTTGGCCTCGGAGATGGTACCACTGACCATGGCGGCGATACGCCCTACCCACTTGCCCGATTCCATGGACATGAAGGTCTTGCCCTGTTCGACGGAGCGCCCGGCCCGTGGGACTTCGACGTACACTATCTCCTTCGATATCTTCTGGGCGAATTCGCTCACACCTTGGGTGATTATGTTTCCGTCTACCAGCGCCCAACCGTGGTTCCTATCGTAGTACAGTCCATCGGGGAAGTTGTATCCGCCGATCTCCATGTCTTCCGCACCTCCTCTTCGAATCTGGCCTGCAATTGTAGCACAAATGCGTCAAATCATCAATGCAAAGAGCCGTCTTCGCCCTCCTATTCTACAGCAGGAGGGTCAAATTCAGGTCCAAATCCAGTCCTATTCTGGTCGTAGGACCCAGACAGCATGAGCAGGGCGGGCCCCCTACGAGAGAACAGCAGCCAGACGCGCCAACAGCCCCACGAGTACCGGCCAGCGACCTCCTGTGGCGTATAGATCCCCAGGCTACTACCCCCTCCGGATTTCAAACCGATCGAAATCCCTGGCGACCACCGTGCCGGCGAAAACATCCTCCGCCTCTTGAAGCACTTCCTGGGCAGGGTAGCGACGGGAGATGTGGTTGAGATAGAGAGTGCGTACGCCCGCCTCCCGCGCCAGGGCTGCCGCTTGCGCGACGGTCAGATGGCCGTACTGCTCCGCAAGCTCCTCCTCCGCCTGCAGATACGTGGCCTCGATGACCATGCCATCGGCCCCAGATATGTAAGGGACCAATTCATCGACCCTGGCAGCATCACCTACGTAGGCCAGCTTCGCTCCCTGCCGTGGTGGTCCCAGCACCTGATCCGGAAACACCGTGGTCCCATCCGCGAGGGTCACCGCCTGCCCTTCCACCAGCCTCTTTCGCTCCTGGCCTGCTGGCACCCCCAACCTCTCGGCCTCCTCCGCCAGAAAAGGTCGCTTGCTCTTCTCTTCGAAGAGGAAACCAAAGCACCCAGGCCCACGATGGGTAACGGGGAACGCTGATACGAGTAGTTCCTGATCTTCCAGCACCACCCCGGGCGACAACTCTATGAACTCGAGCTCGATGGGGGGCGTGGCACCTCGCAACACTACCCCGTATATCAGATCCTCCACCCTGTCGAGGGCCCATCTGCCGCCGTATATCTCAAGTGACTCCACAGTCTCCCACCGGCTGAAGGTGGAGACCAGCCCTCCCAGCCCTAGAATGTGATCCAGGTGCCCATGAGTCAGGAGGATGCGCTTCAACCTTTTGAAACCCAGGCCGCTCTTCAGCAACTGGCGCTGGGTTCCCTCGCCGCAATCGACGAGGAACCGGTAGTGCTTGTAAAGCACCATGCTGGCGCTCAGATTCCTGGCCACCGAAGGGGCCGAGGCCGAGGTACCCAGAAAGACGATTTCAAACATCCGTATGCCCTGCTACGTTCACTCTCCCTACCTTCCCCTCCTCGCCCTCGACGTCGACCTGCCTGCGGAGGAACCGTTTCACTATCCACGCGTTGGTCAAGAGATGCTGGGTGATGCGACAGGTGGTGAACGACGATGCTCCCTTCGCCAGAGCCAGAGGGATTATGAGTTGATCCGCCAGATACTGGTCGATCGCAGCCCCACTTTCGAAGTACTCCAGAAAGTCCGTGCAGGCATCTTCAGCCACCTGTTCCGCAGGCTTTCCCTTCCTGCCGAGAGACGCGAACCCTGTACTCACGTTCTCGAACTCGGCCAGGAGGAAGAGCAGCGTCCCCTGCCCACTGGCGGGCCCATCGACGATTTCGATCTCTGGCTCGAAGCCTGCGGCACGAAGCGTCCCCTCGGCCCGGCGTCTCTGCCGATCGGCGATGTGTCCCGGCAGGTTGGACGAGGCAGATACCCCGGCCAATCTCTTCAGCCGGCCGCGCTCGATCAAGCGCAGACCCGGGGTCGCGGTCAATTCGCCCTTTGCACCGGTGATCTGCGCTGTCACCACGCCACCCCCGATAGGGTACCATCCCCAACGTTCGATGTCAACTCGCGCCTTCACACCGAGCCGGGCCAGCGTGGGTAGGTAGACCGACTGCAGGTAGTGAAAAGGCGGACTCCAGGCCACATGGGTGCCTCCCCTCAAGAACAGTCTGGAATCGCCCTCAGCGAAGAGCAAAGGCACGAGCAGGGCCTGGAAGATCAAACTGGTGGCACCAGCGCTACCACCCTTGCGCGCCTCCGCCACGTCCCACGAATACTCCCCGCTCCGCGGTGGCGAATGGGGCTGGAAGGTTAGTGACAAGGACCCCAGTTCCGCGCCCTCGACCTTCGCGCGACAGACCTTGGCCAGTGCACGAACTGCAGTCAGATGCTGGGCCTGCAGACCCGGGTTGGGTCGCTTGATGCGGATGCTCTCGATACTTACCGGCTGGCCGAGGACAGCAGAAAGGGACAGGGAGTTGCGCAGAACCGCCCCCCCTCCCTCACCATACGAGCCATCTATCACCAGCATTGAGAGCCCTCACCTGGGGTCAGGTCCGACCACAGTTCACCGAAGCTACCTGTGAATCATCCTCACCGGTGCAGCAGTGTTCCCTCCCCCATTCCCCCATCGACTAGGGCTTCCCTGATGAGTCCGTCTTTCTCTCCCGAGATGATGCGCACCGTGATAGTTGGCTGTGCCTCGATCAACTCGCACATGATTCGCACCTTGGCCAGCATTCCACCGGTCACGTCGGTGTCGACAGAACCGGCGAGCATGCCCTCCACCTCCAACAGCGCCGAGACGGACAACTCGTGCAGAAGTCGCCTACCCCTTTCTCGTTGTGGATCTGATGTGAACACACCCTCCACGTGACCGGCCAGGATCACTCTCGACGGCTTGAGACGGGGGGCGAGATAGGCAAAGATCTGTTCTGTGGAAACGATGGCACTACCGCGTACGGTATCAAAGGAAACGTCGCCATACACGACGGGTACGAGACCCCTCTTCAAGGCCTCCTCTAGCGGAGCGATGTCGAGATGAACGAGGTCCCCATCGTGGCAGCGAGCCGATGCAGAAGGCTGCAAGGGGACAACAGGCACTCCGCACTCGAGGAGTGCGGCGGTGACCAGACGGTTCAAGCAACCGGCGATGACCGCTGTTTCGGCATAGCCCCACCAGTCATCAGTTCCCGCCAGACCCTCTTGCACACCATACTTCTCGGCCGTAGGATGACCGAAGGACCCACTACCATGGCCCAGGACCAGTCTCAGGTCCGGAACCTCGTCGAGAGCCCCCCGCACCTCGCCCGCCACCCGCCGAATTAACCCCTCCCTCGCAGCCTGAGGGGATCCCTTGTCTGTGATCAAAGACCCCCCCAGCTTGAGGAGCACCAACTCGCCCAACGTCTCACCGTCCCGTGGTCTGAATTCGATTCACCCAGATTCGCCCTTGTGGGCCAGAAGAACCACCGCGCTCTTCCCAGCCTGCACACGGTACGCGGTTCCCCTGGGAACTACCGCCATCTCGCCCCTCTCCAGGGTCACTACGCCAAGCTCGCTGTCCAAGACAAGAGTATCTTCCCGGACCAGCAGGAGTTCGCTGCCCTGACTGCACAGCTGCTCCTCGGATTCACCCTCATATCGGACCACCGACAACACCAGGTCATCAACAGTGGTCAGCGTGCGGGCCTCAGAAGGCTCCCGCAGGTTCAGGGCCTCGGCGCCGATGCTGACAGTCTGGATTTCCCCTGCCCCCCCAAGGACGAACAGCTTGCGCTGCCCGTTCTGCCTGTTGGAGAAGAATCTCCTCTCGAAAACCAGGGCTGTGGTGCGCGATGTTGAACCGCAGCGGTGAGTAACCGCTTTCGGTACTACGGTGATCTCTCCGCTCCGCAGCACCGTATTGCCCCATTCGCTTTCCACGATCAACTCCCCATCGAGGGCCAGAAAGAGCTGCTCCTGATCTATGTGCTTGTGCCAGGCTACCATGCCCTGGCTGATGAAGAGACGAGCCGCGAAGTCGTCGATGTCAGCCAGGTCTACTACCAGGAAGGGTTGCAGAAGGCTCTTGGCCCTCTCGAACACGTTGATTTTCACAAGGGGCATGGCACCTCCCCAATCCGGCGGCGGATCAGCTTTTCCCATTCTCGTTATTCGGCGACGCTGCACTCGACTCCAGAGAGACAGTCGGCACTCGACCCGGCAGGACCTCAGTTTGGATCACGCGCTGTGCCCCCGCTGACCACAGCGCCTGCTCCACCTCGTCCCGCGTCTCCCGCGAAACCAGGGCGATCATGTTGCCCCCTCGGCCCGCCCCTGAAAGCTTGGCTCCCAAGGACCCGTGACGTGTCGCTTCCTGCACCAGCGCGTCCAGTCGAGGATGCGATACTCCCATCTCTTGAAGCAGTCGGTGGTTCTCATCCATCATGCGCCCCACCTGCGCCAGGTCGCCCCTCTCTATGCACCGGCGGACTCCCACCGCTATTGAGCCCACCCGGTCGAATAGGTCTTCGTACCGATCCCTCGATCGCAGCCAAGCCTGTCGCACGGCATCCACTACCTCCTTGGTGGGGCTTCCCAGGCCAGTGTCGGCTATCACCAGTGCCATAGGTCTCGCCACCGTGAAGGTCTCGAGCCTCTCGCCGCGCACAAAATACACAGGCCGGTCATAGGCAATCACGGTGTTGTCTATGCCGCTCGGTGTGCCGTGGTGGAGTCTCTCCACTTCGTATACCAGTCGGGAGACCTCCGCGGCCGTCAGTTCACTGGAGAAATGCCTGGCCACCGCTCTGGTAATCGCCGTGGATACGGCGGCACCGCTGCCCAGACCCCGCGCGATGGGGACGGTGGAGCTCACCGTGATCGTCAGGTCCTGCTCCAGACTCAGCCCCAGGTGTTGGAGAACGCCGACCACGGTCACTTCCAGCGGATGGAGCGTTCTTTCCGCGTCTCCGCGCCCGACGGCATAAGTCATTCCCAGGTCATCGGCCACGATGACGATACCCTGGCCCTCGTTGCCATTCTCAACGTTTGCCTGGGCTCGCACCTCGTTCACGGGTAGTGCCACGGCCGCTCGACCGTAGACGACTGCGTGCTCACCAACGAGTATGACTTTTCCTGGAGCACAGGCCACCGTCACAGGGCACACCTCTCGAGACATCAAAGTTAGTATAGCACAGGACCCGAAACCCTCACAAGACTTGCGGGCCCAGCCGGGCCTTCCTCACAGTCCCTCGCCTGGCGTGTTGTGCCGGAGTCCATGATAATACGTCAAGATGGAAGGAGTCAGGGCGCAGCATCTCTGCAGGATCACGGCCGGGCCGCAAACAGACGCACGGTGAGCTACGCTAGCGCTGGCAAGGTACGGAGGTGTCATCGGTGAAAGCCGTCCGAGTACTCCCCGCCGACTATCGCCAGCAGGCTGTCCTCGACTTGTCGAAAAGCCGTATTGCTCTTCTTTGCGCGGTTGTCTCTGGCATCATACTACTCTTCACGGCTGGATGGTTGCTTGTGCAGTTCACCAACCTTGTTCGCCCCACTGCACTGGAGAGCCTGCTGCTACGCGAAATGCAGACTATCTCACCCGATGGAGGTCATTCAGTCGTCATTCCAGGCCAGTTGATCGTGGACGCCGTCATCGCGTTGGCCCTGGTAATGCTCGTACACGAACTTGTGCATGGCCTGTTCTTCTGGCTGTTCGCTGGCAAACGCCCCACTGCTGGTATCAAGGGGGTATTCGTCTATGTGGCGGTGCCATCGGACGTATATCTGCCTCGCAACCAGTACCTCATGGTGGGCTTGGCCCCGCTCGTAATGCTGACGCCTGTAGGGCTGGTGTTACTCGCCATTGTACCGGTTGTCTTCGCGCCCATCGTCATCCTGTTCGTTGCCCTGAACGCAGCAGGTGCAGCGGGTGACTTGATTATGGTTGCCCGGCTCCTCTCCTATGCGCCCCATACCCTGATGCAGGACGTCGACACAGGTGTAGTTGTCTATGGCCCATGAACACCATTCAGGCAGACGCGATGCCCCTCAGATTGGCCACCCCACCTTAACTGCCTTGCCCACGAAAGCGTGTGGCTCCATTTCCCCTCTTTCGACACCCTCGCCGCAATGAGGTAGCAGAGCCACGACCACGATGGTGTGATGGCCGTTGGAGGTCTTTCTCGTGGGTGAGCCCCCTCTCCGCCTTGGCGATTCAAATGCGCTGGTCAGCCTGGTCATCCTCCTGATCAGCATTCTGATGGTAGCCTTCTTCTCCAGCTCCGAAGCATCCCTGATCTCAGTCAGCAAGATCCGGATTCGCAGTCTGGCGGAGCGGGGAAACCGTGCTGCCCAGACAGCAAGGGACCTCTGGGAGAATCATGACAAGCTCTTTGCCACCATCCTGCTGACCGAGAACGCGTTCATCATCTTCGCGTCTTCGGTGGGCACCACTCTGGCCCTGACGATCTTCGGGGAGCAAGGCTTGCTCGTGGCGAGTCTGGTGATGACGGTGCTCATCGTGCTCTTCGGGGAGATCACTCCCAAGACTTGCGCCGCGAGACACTCCGAGCGCATGTCGCTGCTGGTGGCCAGGCCCATCAGTCTCATCGTAAGAGTGCTCAACCCGGTCATCTTCGTCTTCACCCTGATCGCCAACTCACTCATAGGGTTGGTCAGCAGGGGACGAGAGGTCCAGTCTCCATTCGTCACTCCCGAGGAGATCAGCAGGGTACCGTGCTGGAGATGGAACGGGAGATGGTGCACAAGGTCTTCGAGTTCGGCCAGCGCCAGGTACGCGAGGTCATGATCCCTCGGCCCGACATCGTGGGGATCGAGATCGACACGACCCTAGAGGGCCTGCTGGGGACCTTTTCGTGCTCGAGCCATTCGCGATTTCCCGTCTACGAAGGCGATCTGGACAATGTGATCGGCTTCGTGTCCATCAAGGATGTACTCCTCGCCCTGGCTAGAGACTCGGCGAACGCAAGAGCGCACGTCCGCGAGGTCGTACGACCGACTACTTTCGTGCCGGAGACCAAGCAGGTAGGCCAGCTGTTCCGCAAGATGCGCAGCCAGCACATGCAGATATCCATCGTCATCGACGAGTATGGCGGCACTGCGGGGATGGTGACCCTCGAAGAACTGGCGGAGGAAATCGTAGGTCGCCTGACCGACGAATGGGTGACTGAACCCCTGCTCGTAGAGATCGACGAGCAAACGATTCAGGTCCACGGACTGATGCGTATAGACGAGGTCAACAGGGAGCTGGGCATGGTACTGCCCGAGGACGCCCACTACGATACCATCGCCGGCTTCGTACTGTACCAGCTGCGACGCATCCCCGAGGAAAGAGAACATCTCTCGTACGGCGACATCGAACTCACCGTTCTGGAGATGAAGGGCCCGAAGATAGAGAAGGTGCTCATCAAGCGGAGCTGACGTTCCCCTCTCGGATCTGGTCGATCCTCTCCCTCATTCTCTGCCAGTGAGTGCCTCTCCAGTGCACCTTGTCACATGCTGGGCACAGAGTGAAGTCACTGTGACGGCGGTAGACGTATGGAGGCACCCGGCCCTTCGCCGCTGCCTTGTCTATCGCCGCCAGGAGTGCATTGCACCGGGCGCAGCGCGGCGGGCTCTCCATGTCCAGACTCAGGTCGCGAAGCAGTTGCCCCAACTGCTCCTCGAACCTGTCGCTCTCCACGAGAAGAGACCTGAGGCCCCTGCGTCTGGCCAGCTCCGTGTCCCGCGTCAGCAGTACACGGTCTTCGGCGCGTGCCAGGCGTACCAGTTCCCGGTCTTCCAGGTCCGGGAAGTAGACGGTATCGTGCCCCAGGATGCGCAGCCATTTGGCCAGACGGCCCAGCATGGCATCTGCAACGAACTTCATATTAAACACACAGGGCTACTTACGCATGCGCCATCGCCCACGGTAGGCGCGCTGCATCTCGTGCACGGTGATGAAGGCGCTCTCATCTATCACGCTGGCCGCGGCCGTTATCGAGGGCACCTCCCTTCTTCTCACCACTGTGCGTACCAAGTCCACTATGTTCTCCTGACCTGCTCCCAGGAATTCGGTGGCTCCGTAGCCCTCCGCGCGCAACGCCTCCGCTATCTCCGTACCCCTGCCCATGGAGACAATCTCCACCTCGGCCAAGCCGATGGCCAGCTTGTTCTCAATGGTCATGCCGATAATCGTGCCCACGGCAAACCCGCCTGCGTAGCCCAACACATTCCACCAGTTCCCGATGTTGGTGAGCACCTGACTGATGGCTACGAGAAAGATGCTTACCTCGAAGAAGCCGAGCACGCCGGCCAGCAGC
>DATKVP010000028.1:0-2339 GCA_035530015.1 Anaerolineae bacterium
CGTGCCTACGGTGATGGACATGCCTCATGACTTCGAGTCGATCACGGTGGAGGTTCCCGACCCCACGGGCCCTTATGGCGCCAAGGGCATCGGCGAGATGACCACCCTGCCTACCGCCCCGGCGATACTCTCCGCCATCCACGACGCGGTGGGTGTATGGATCGATCAATTCCCGGCCACGGCAGAGCGGGTGTGGTGGGCCATGCGCGGCCGGAAATAGCGAATGGGGAAGGGTCTGCTCTTCGCAGTCACACCATAGGGCATTGGCGCTCGAGGAACGAACACCGAGGATAGCTGGGCGCACCGATGAGGGACGCCGACCCGAAGCGTGCACTGTCAGCGCTCCCCAACGCCTGCCTCCTCCTGTTCCAGTAAGCCGGTCATGATCTGGCAATGCGGCTCGAAGTGTCTCGCCTCCGCTTCGGACGCCGATGAACTTCCTGCCTCACTCTGCGGTATTCAAGGCAGGGTGGCACAATTTGCATAGGCGATGGAGGGGAAGCATATGCTGAAAGAGCAGGGGTTCGATACTGGAGAGGTGAGGCTCAACTACGCGGAAGGACCGCCGTCTGGTTCTCCCCTTGTGTTACTTCATGGGTTCACGCGGAGATGGCAGGATTTCCTGCCCCTGCTGCCAGTACTTTCCCTCAGATGGCACATCTACGCTCCCGACTTTCGCGGACACGGCAGGTCGGGGCGCGTCCCGGGGCGGTATGAGGTCGAAGACTTCGTGTCGGACATTGGGGCGTTCGTTCGCGATGTGGTGAAGGCGCCGGCCGTGCTCTTCGGCCACTCCCTCGGGGCCCAGTTCGCCCTGGAAGTCGCCGCGCGAGCCCCTGACAGTGTTCGGGCTGTGATCGTCGCTGACGTACCTCTATCGACTGAGACGTGGGCGGCGCAGCCCATACACTTGGAGTTCTTGGCCAGGATGAGGGAGCTTGCCGGTTGGGAAGTATCTATTGGCGAATTGACCAACGCTCTGGCAAAGGTCCCAGTTCCTGGGCAGGAGCCAGCTACGAGCTTCGGCGAATCGCCTGACGTGATTTCCGTCGAGCTCCGCGAGTGGGCCAGGACCTTGAGCCAACTCGACCCGGAGGTGCTGGGGTCGCACGCCGAGGGACGGCGCGATGAGTTCATAGCTGCCTTCGATTTCGAGAACGTGCTTCGTGCGATCTCTTGCCCGGTGCTCTTGCTGCAGGGAGAGCCTTCGCACGGCGGCATGATGACCGATGCCGACGTCGAATACGCCATGGGCCGATTACCCGAGGCGTACCACGTGCAGATAGAGGACGTAGACCACGGCCTCGGTATCGATCTTTGGGAGGTAGCTCCCGTCTTGCGAGCTGTGAGCAGCTTCCTGGAGTCGCTCTGATGGGTGCGGCACGAGTCGGCGTGGCTGCCACAGGCTACGGAGGCAAACATATGCTGAAAGAGCTGACGTTCGATACTGGTGAGGTGACCCTGAACTATGCCGAAGGACCGGCGACTGGTGCTCCCCTTGTGATGCTGCACGGATTCACCGGGCGGTGGCAGGGCTTCCTGCCTCTCCTGCCGGTGCTCTCCTTGAGGTGGCACGTCTACGCACCGGACTATCGCGGGCACGGCAAGTCCGGCCGCGTTCCGGGCAAGTACCTGGCCGACGACTTCGTTTCGGACTTGGTCGCCTTCTTAGAGCGCCAGGTGGTCGAGCCAGCGGTGGTCTTCGGTCACTCCTATGGAGCCCTCTTTGCGTTGCGGCTGGCTGAGCGTCTCCCGGATGCTGTCCGGGCGCTGATCATCGGCGACACATCCCTCTCCGCCGAAACCGCGGCGGCGCGGCCCACAAACCAGGAATCGTGGGCCATGATGAGGGATCTTGCAGGGTGGGAAGGACCGATTGAGCAGTTGACCGAGAAACTGGCCGTTCTTCCCGTTCCCGGACAGGACCTCCCGGTCACATATGGGGAACTGCCGGACGTGCACTTGGTGGAGCTGCGGGAGTGGGCGAGGAGTCTGATCCAGCTGGATCCCGATGTCACGGAATTGCACGCCGAGGGGTGGCGCGAGAAGTTCATCGAGGCCTTCGAGTTCGAGAGTATGCTTCGTGTGATCTCTTGCCCGGTGCTTCTGCTGCAGGGAGACCCTTCCCATGGCGGCATCATGACTGACGCCGACGTCGACTACGCCAGGGCCCTGCTGCGGGAGGCGTATCACGTGCAGATAGAGAAGGCAAGTCACGGTCTGGGCATGGATACCTGGGAGGTAGGTCCGATCTTGCGAGCTGTGGTCAGTTTCCTGGAGTCTCTCTAGGAAGCGGAACGTTAGGGACTGGACGCGGACAACCCCGTTTGTGGGGCAGG
>DATKVP010000029.1:0-4626 GCA_035530015.1 Anaerolineae bacterium
TGCTTCGCGCCCACGTACCGAGCGAAGGCCTCCTCGAAACGCCTGGTCTTGGGCCCCATGGTCAGCCAGCCGGAGCGCAGGGTATCCAGGACCTCGTCGAACTCCTCGTCGCCCAGGCAGGGCGCGAAGGGGGGCAGGAACCGGTCTCTCACGGGAGCATCGTCGTTGGGCATCTCATCCCCTTGTGTTCTTCTCATAGGTGATGGAGTCGGAACCATGATACTCTGCGGAGGACCTGCCCGTCTCCTTCCAGTTCAGGCTCTCGTAGAACCGACGTGCCCCCACGTTGTCCTCTCTCACTGACAGGGAGACCCTGGCGCATCCCCGCTCCCCAGCCTCGGCGAGGAAGATTTCGCTCAGCCGCTGTGCTATGCCCATCCTTCTCAGGGAAGGATGAACGCCGATGGAGACCAGGCTGGCCGCCTGTGGTTCGTTCTTGGCCGCGGTGGGTGACTCACTCCAGGCCTCGGGGCTTCTGGACACCAGCGCAGACAGAGCCCGGGGAACCATGTCCTTCCTCTCCCAGACGAGTCCCAGGGTCCGCAGCGGGTGGATCAGAAGCAGCCGCACGAGGGCGGCTAGCAAGACGCCCCCTCTGTGGCGAAAGAGAGATCGGTGGTAGCTGGAGGCGTCGGTCGTTCCCGCTACGAATCCCACCACCTGGCCCGTGGGATCGAGGGCCACGTGGGCCATGGCCTCCGGGCTGGAGACGTACCAGCCGTACATCGCCTCCAGGAAGGACGGGCCAAAGCGGGTCAGATAGTAGCTCTCGAAGCAGGCTTCGTGCAAAGCTGTCACCTGTGTCAGGTGTTGGCTCGCCATCCTCTCGAACTGTATGTCATCGAGATGGGGCATTCTTCCCTCCGATTCGGAGGATTCGCTCCAGGAGGAAGCGCACCGCACCGACGATAAACCCCGTGCCGTAGGAGAGGTGCAAACAGGCGAAGGCCAGCATCAGCAGGGGGAGGTACCGCCAACGCTCTTTCCTGGAGATGCGGAGGGCCACCAGGAGGGATGCCAGCAGGTAGGAGCCCACGATCAGGGCCAAGAGCAGGGCAAACGGGGTGCTGAAGAGACCCAGCAGGGCGCTGACCAAAAGGCTGAGCACGAAGATGGACGGGATGAGGTGCCTGAGCCTGATCTGCCCAGGATGCCTGCGCATCACTCTCACCTTGCCCCGCCCATAGGAGAAGTACTGCCTGCACAGCGCCCTCAGCGACGATCGGCCATAGTAGAACGATCTGATGGCCGGGGTGAGTAACAGCTTCCCTCCCTGGCTTCGCAGGCGATAGTTGAACTCGTCGTCCTCGCTGCCCACCAGTTCCTCGTCGAAGAGGCCCACACGCTCGAATACCTGCCGGCGGTAGGCGCCGAAGGCCAGGGTATCCACGTACGACTCCTGCTCCGAATACCGAAACAGGGCATCCCCCACGCCAAAGGGGCTGCTCATGGCCAGGGCGATGGCCCTGGCCCGTTCGGTCTCTCCCAGGGTCTCGATGGGCCCGCCCACGCAGTCGGCGTCTGTCTTCTGGAGGTACTCCACGCAGGTGGAGACGTAGTCTGGCGCCAGATAACAGTGGGCGCTGATGATGGTCAGGACCTCTCCCCGGGCGTTCCTGATGCCGATGTTGAAGGCCACCGGGCTGATCCGCTGCTCGTTGTCCAGTAGCTGGAGATGGGGGACCCTATCCTGCATGGCCCTTGCGATCTCTCTCGAGCGGTCGGTGGAGCGGCCGTCTATGACCAGCACCTCCAGCAGTTCGTGGGGGTAGTCCTGGGCCACCATGGAGTTGAGGCACCGGTCGATGAACCCTTCCTCGTTGCGCATGGCCACGATGATGGAGACCAGGGGTAGTCCAGTTTGTGTATCCATGAGTGTCAAACCGCCGGTGGGGTAGGGAGGAGACTGGCGTACAGAGAGAGGAGCTTCTTCTCCTCGCTCTCCCAGTTGTACCTGTCCTCGACCGCACGAAGGCCGTTTCTGCCCAACCGCGCTGCCTCTTTCCTGTCACGAAGTAAGCGGCCCATGGCCGCGGCGATGTCTTCCACGTTCTCAGGTCGTACCAGGATACCGCAGTCCGCCTCCTGGACGACTTCGCGGATGAAGGGGAAGTCGCTGGCGATGACCGGGATCCCGACGCTCATGTACTCGAAGAGCTTGTTGGGGGTGCCCAGGACGTTGTTGGGCGTGGGCTGGAAACATAACAGCCCGGCCAGGGCGCCCCGTAGCAACGGCGGGATCGCCTCGTAGGGGAGCAGCCCCAGGTACTTGAAGTATGTTGAGGTCTGGTCGCGCCTCAGCAAAGCCCCGAAGGCCTCGTTGCTGACGTGGCCGAGACGCCCTGCACACAGCAGTTCTGCCCCTTCCTCGCCGAGGCTCTCCAAAGCCCGCAGGCACTCGTATATGCCCCGGTCGTCGGACACGCGTCCTGCATAGACGAAGTAGGGTCTCGCCCGAGCCTCGCTCCGCTCCGCGGCCTGTCTGCTGCCAACGAAGGCATCCAGTCGGGAGTAGTTGGAGACCCTGACCACGCGGGTCTTGTCTCCGAACCGCCTTTCGAGGTTGCTGTTGACCACCACCGCCCCGTTGACGAACCGGACGGCGTTGTCCTCGAAGAGCCTGAAGGCGACAGAGACGAGTCTGCGCCAGGGGCCGGGTATCCACTCCTTGGTCAGGATGTCCTGCGGGTAATTCTCGTGCACGTCGTAGACCGTGGGCCGCCCCGTGATCAGCTTGATCAGACCCCCCACCAGCAGCAGCTCGGGGTCGTGGAAGTGGTAGATGTCCGCTCGCTCCCCCAGGGCGATCCGGAGTATGCGCCACCAGTTGAGGGGCCGGAGCAGTCGCGATGGTGGCTGAGGCAGGCCCAGGACTCTTATGCCTTCTACCACCTGCTCCTCGAAGTCGGCGATACCCGCCAGGGTCACCTCGTAGCCCGCCGCCGAGAGGCTCCTGGCCTCTTTCTGGAAGATGCGCACGTCAAAACAGGGGTGCACGGAAGTGAGGATACAGACCTTCATCATCCGAACACCGATTGCAGGTGCAGTGCGATCCTCTCACTGGCCTTCCCGTCACCGAAGACCTGTGGGCGCTCGTCCTCAGGCCGGAATCGGCGAACGGCGTCCACGATGCGGGGCGCACTGGCACCGGCGAGGAGGTTCCATCCTGCTTCGGTGGTTTCCACCCACTCCGTATCCTCTCTGAGGGTGACGCAGGGCACGCCGAAGAAGTACGCTTCCTTCTGCACGCCCCCCGAGTCGGTGAGGACCAGGCGCGCGTTCTTCTCCAGGGCAAGCATGTCCAGGTAGCTCACCGGCTCCAAAAGGCGCACGCTGGAGGGAGGCTCGTAGCCCATCCGCTCCATGGCCAGCCGGGTTCGTGGGTGGGCGGGGAAGACCACGGTTTCTTCGGTCTCAGCCAGGGCACGAAGGATGCTGCCCAGGTTGTTGTCGTCGTCGGTATTGGCAGGCCGGTGGATGGTGGCGAGCAGGTAGGAACCCGGTTGAAGGTCCAGCCAGGCCAGGATGCGAGACTTCGTGTCCACGACCTCCATACTCTGTTCGACGGCGTCGTACATCACGTCACCGAAGTTGAACACCCCCGCCGCGATTCCCTCCCGGGCGAGGTTGCCCCTGGCCGTCTCCGTAGGGCAGTAAAGGAGGTTGGCCAGGTGGTCGGTCAGCACGCGGTTGATCTCCTCGGGCATGCTGCGATTGAAGCTCCGTAATCCGGCCTCCACGTGGGCGAGGGGAAAGTGCAGCTTGGCCGCGGCCAGGGCACCGGCCAGCGTGGAGTTGGTGTCGCCGTAGACCAGGACGCAGTCGGGCTTCTCCTCATCCAGGGTGTCCGCGATCCTGATCAGCATCTCCCCCGTCTGCCTGGCATGGCTGGCCGAGCCGACACCGAGGTTGTAGCTTGGCTCTGGGATCTCCAGTTCCTCGAAGAAGATGGCGGACATGGCGTAGTCGTAGTGCTGGCCGGTGTGGATGAGCACGTGCTCGCAGATCCTGCGCAACTCTCTGTCCACAGGGGCTGCCTTGATGAATTGGGGCCGGGCGCCGACGATGGAGGCTACTTTCATGGTAGAGACTCAGCGGTTGCCCACACCGGCGTACACGAATCCCAGGGCGCGTGCTCTGGTCTTGTCCCACACGTTCCGTCCATCGACGAGCACGGGCGTGGAAACCCAAACCCTCAGATCGGCGAGGTCAAGGGCGCGGTACTCGTCGTGGGCCACCATGAGTATGACGCAGTCGCTGCCCGAAACCGCCTCCTCCAGATCGAGGTTGTACTCCTCGAAGTGTGGGTCGTGGACGGTGATGGTTGCTCCGCTTTCCTGGAGATTTTGCACCAGAGGTATGGTGGGGGAGTTGCGCGCATCAGACGTGTTCTCCAGATACGCATAGCCGAGGACAGTCACGTTCGCGCCCTGCATCTCTCTGCCTGAGGCCGCCAGGCACTCCTCGGCCAGTTCGGCCACGTGAAGGGGCATGCTGTCATTGATGCTTCGGGCGGTGGGAACGAGCCTGGCCTGGAGCTTACCCTGAGTGCCGTGCAGCAAGAGCCACGGATCTTTGGGAATGCAGTGTCCTCCCACACCTGCCCCCGGCACGTGCATATCTCTG
>DATKVP010000030.1:0-2944 GCA_035530015.1 Anaerolineae bacterium
GCACGGTCGGCGCCACGTCCATCAGTTGCAGATCCTCCACGCTGCCCCGCCCATGCTGGCGCGGGTCATACATGATGAATATGCCGTGCTGCGCGTGATTCGCGTCATCGGGCCCGATGTCGTTCTCCCTCGTGTGTATCCTGCCGTGCCCCATACTTCCCACCGAACGCCACCCCAGATTGCCGAAATAGACCATCAGATCCGGGGCAACGTTGCGAACCTCACTGTACGCGTCATTCGGCTTGTGGGACACCGTGCCGATGTTGACACCGTTCTCATCGGTGATCTGCGAGAGCTTGTCTACGATCTCCTGCCGGACTCGCTCGTATTCATGGGGTGGAATGACCCCCTGAGGCTCCCTGCCCTGCACATTGAGGAATAGGCGCCCGTAGTATCCACCAGCTCCCCAGGCCATGGTGCGGTCCCAATCAACCTCCACCTTCTCCAGGGGGACGATACTTGCCGGCTCCTCCTTCAGCGCCAGGTAGCCCTCCTGCCGGAGCCACTCATTGATGCAGATGCCACCTTCCATGGGCCTCGCGCCGTGGTCGGAGACGACGAGGACCACCGTGTCATCGTCCAGCATGTCCAGGATCTCTCCGATCTCTCCGTCCAGGTACTTGTAGTAATCCTCGATCACGTTCTGATAAGGCGATCCGGCCTCATACTTGGAGTGTTCCGGATCGAAGTACTTCCAGAAAGCATGGTGGATACGATCCACTCCCATCTCCACCATCATGAAGAACTCCCACTCCTTCTCCCTGAGCAGGTACCTGGTCACCTTGAAACGCTTCTCCGTCATCTCGTAGATCTGGCGGAGCAGATCGTCCTTCTCCTCGGTGCGGAAGTTCTCCACATCCAGCATGTACTCCCCTACCAGCGCCTCTATCTCCGTCTTCAAGTCGGCGGGATAGGTGTACTGGCTACGGATGCTGGGCGTGAGGAATGACGTAATGATACAGCCATTCGTGGGCTTCACAGGATAGGTCTGGGGAACCCCAACGAGCACCACCTTTCCGCCTGCCCGAGACAGGATGTCCCACACCGTATCCTCTGTCACAGCGCTGGAGTTCGCGATCCGCATCTTGTCGTAGGAGTAGTCAGCGCGATTGCGAAAGCCATAGTAGCCCAGCCGCCCGGGATCCTTGCTGGTCATCATCGACATCCAGGCCGGCACCGTGATCGGAGGGATGGCGCTCTCCAGCTCCCCGTAGGTCCCACCATCGATGAGCTTGCTCAGGTTGGGTAGTCTGTCGCGCCACTGGTCGAATACCAGCTGTGGAGTCGCGCAATCCAGCCCAATGACCACCACCTTGCGCTTCCCGTCAGTGCGCGTCCGTGCCGCCTCTGCCTGCTCCCTGCGCTCCTTCATCCCATCGATCAGTATCTTGCTCACCTCTGGCCGTGTGAACTCCTCGGGGAGCATCTCGCCGCGACTCACTCTGGCCCTGACCTCGGTGCCGCTCATCACCAGGTGATCCTCAGGGGAGTGAGGGCACGTCTTCACGGACACCAATCCACCGCACTTGCGGCAATAGAACATGTGCTCAAAGAACAGAGGGGTGACCCCTATCTCGCCCGGAGTGAAGTCGTCGAAGATGAGTTGAGCATCGTAGGTGCCGTAGTAGCCGCCAACGCCGGCATGGTCACGCCCCACTATGAAATGTGTACATCCATAGTTCTTCCGGGCCAGCGCGTGGAGTATGGCCTCACGAGGTCCAGCGTAGCGCATGGCCGCCGGGAAGACGCCCAGGATGACCCTCTCAGGGGGGTAGTAGTCGCGCAGCAGGGCCTGGTAGCTGGTCATCCTCACGTCGGCCGGGATGTCGTCAGACTTGGTCTCTCCCACCAAAGGATGCAGCAGGAGTCCGTCGCAGATCTCGAGCGCTGTCTTCTGGATGGCTTCATGAGCTCGATGGATTGGATTGCGCGTCTGAAAGGCCACGGTCCGACGCCAGCCCCTCTGGGCAAACATGCGGCGCGTCTGCGCGGGATCGTGCCGAAACTCCGGGAACTCCTGGTTCGCTGGACGATCCAGAAGATGGATGTTGCCACCGAGGAGTACCTCACCCTGAGCGTACAATCGGGCGACGCCGGGGTGCGCATCCTCTGTGGTACGATATACCAGTTCGGCTTCCTTCTCTTTGTCATACTCGAACCGCTCGGCCAGTTCCAAAATACCGAGAATGCGGTCTCCCTCCGTGAGAGCGATCTCCTCACCCTCCCGGAGCTCATCGGCCAACTCGCGAGACACCGGCAGAGTGATCGGGATGCTCCACACTGCCCCGCTGCTCAGGCGCATGTGCTGCACTACGTTCTCGTAGTCAGCCTTGGCCATGAAACCCGTCAGGGGACTGAACCCTCCCACCGCGATGAGTTCGAGATCAGACACCGACGTGGGGCTGAGGCCGACCTTTCTCAGGCTTTCAGCGCGCTCCAGCGCCCCTTCCCTCAGCACGCCCCTCAATACACGATCAACCAGTGAGCCACCATGAGGGGCGATCACCGCCCCGTTCCTCGCCATATTGCATCAACCTCTTTTCATTGGAATGGCCGAGAGCCAACCTTTATATATACCTGAAGGAAGGCAGCTCTACAAGTCTTGACCGGCGGGGTGTCCTGGACAACATGCGGAACCACGCGCTCGGGAGAGGCTGCTTTGCACATCGCATCCGCACGGCTTCCGCCTCTACTGACCCTGGCCACTGAGAATCACCAACTCTCCGCGGACACTGTCGAGCAGGTACACTTTCCCACTGGCCGGGTCCAGTGCGAGCCCGAAGGTGCCGGTCACCGCACCCACCCGCGTGGCGCCGATCAAGGCCCACTCCTCAGTATCCACGAGGAGCAGGTCCTCTCCACCGCCGATGTACAGTATACCTCTCTTCTCGTCGATGGCGACGGCCTGCGCATCCGTCAGGGGGCGGTCCCTGCCCCCAGTCAA
>DATKVP010000031.1:0-3391 GCA_035530015.1 Anaerolineae bacterium
TCTCTGCCGTTCTTGAGGGCGAAGCCACCGCCCTCAGTGAGGATCTCTCCTCCCGCCTCCATCACATAGTCGTCTATCTGCTGGCAGGACACTACATCGGCCGGCCGTGGAGTGTACCCGAAGGACGGCAGAGGATCGTAGTAGAGACCCAGGGGAGAGAGGGCAAAGGCCCTGAACCACAGCAACTGTACCAGGAGGGCCGCCGGCACGATCACCGAGGGGTATCCCCCACGCCTTGACAGTTCGCTCCAGCAGAGGCCGCAAAGGATCAGGACGGAGCCGATCAGCTCCAGGAAGTAGTTGCTGCTGGCTCCCGCGCGCCCCACGGCCAGAGTGAGCAACGCCGAGGTCGCGAAGTAGAGCACAGGCAGGGATGGGCGCCGCTTCCACACCAAGAAGACGGCGTAGAGTATGGCGATGACCAGGATCGCTCCATGCGTCAGCGGGAGGGCGCGCCAGTAGCCAAGGAGAGCCCTGAAGGAATACGGCAAGACGTTGTACACCACCAAATGGCGGTAGAACTCCCCTGAGGTGAGCACGTTCAGCACCAGGAAGACCAGGCCGCCTGTTCCCCCCAGCAGGAAGACGAACCCCAACCCCCGCCTCCATTTACGACTCCAGAGCAGCCAGACGAGGATGGCGAAGGGCGCTGCCCATTGTGTCTGCTTGGTATAGAGGGAAAGAAGACAACAGAGTGCGGCCAGCGTGCTACCCCGCCAATCGTCCCACCGCTGGGCAACGAGGATGGCCAGCAACGAGAAAAGGATGGCGGTGGGATCCACGCGTCCCCACGTCCCCCACTGATACACGAAAATGGAGCTAAGAAACGCACCACCACACACGACACTGGGGAGCATGGACCTGCTCCGTTGATAGCTCATGGCGCCGATGAGGACAGCGCAGAGAACCGTGGAGAGGGTGGCCACGATCCGCGTCGCGCTGAGAGACTCGCCCACCAGGGGGACGAGCAGGGAAGACAGCGCAGCGAAGAGGGGCGGGTAGTTCGAGACGATGAAGGGGAACTCATTGACATCGGCGTACACGGGCTGACCCCTGCGCATCTGCACCGCGTCCCGCAGCAGAAGCTCCTCACCCGCGGTCAGCTCGTATGGAAAGAGGACGAGACCATACGCATGGCGCACGAAGCAGAAAACGGCTGCCCCCACCGCGAGCACAGCAAGAGCACCCGTGATCCATACGACAGCGCGGCGCACCATCACCTTCTCTAGCACCACCAGTCCCTGTCAGTCCGCATCCGCAGTATTATAGTCCCCTGCAAGACGTGCCAGCAAGCTTCCGCTCCCGCTAGCCTCGCGTTGCCTCTCAGTCCATGGAGCGAGACCGCGGCGGTGTCTGCGGGACGAATCATACGCACCTGGGTCCGGTAGATTGACGGCCCGGGGGACGTGTGCTAGAATTCGCCCAATTACCCAACGGAGGTGGAAGCTGTGGAGAAAGACAGGCCGGACGTATTGGAGCAGGCAAGGCAGGACGAAGCAAGGTTCGTCAGCCTTCAGTTCACGGACGTGATGGGCACCATCAAGAACGTGACCATTCCCGTTTTGGAGCTGGCGGAGGCGCTGGAGAACGGTATCTGGTTTGACGGCTCGTCCGTCGAGGGCTACACCCGTATCTGCGAGAGCGACATGTACCTCATGCCCGATGCCAACACCTATCAGCTACTGCCCTGGTCCGTTCCGGAGCAACGGACAGCCCGGATCATCTGCGACGTGTTGCAGCCCAGCGGCCAGCCGTTCGGCGCAGACCCACGCTCCGTGCTGAAGCTGGCCATGGCCGAGTGTGAGGAGATGGGATATACCTATCACGTCAGCTCGGAGATCGAGTTCTTCCTCTTCACCATGAGGGACGATAGGCCCAGCCGGAGACCGGTCCCTCACGACGTGGCGAGCTACTTCGATTTCTCGCCCCGGGATCTGGCCTCCGAAGTCCGCCAGGACATCATTCTGGCCCTGGAGTCGATGGGCATCGAGGTAGAGAGGGCTCACCATGAGGTGGCCTCAGGCCAGCACGAGATCAACTTCCGCTATGCCGACGCGCTGGCCAGCGCCGACAACTGTATGACCTTCAAATACGTGGTCAAGGCCGTGGCTCAGGAGCATGGCCTGCACGCCACCTTCATGCCCAAGCCCATCTACGGCATCAACGGATCGGGCATGCATACGCACCAGAGCCTGTTCGACTCAGAGGGAAGAAACGCGTTCTTCGACGCGAACGACCGATATCGGTTGTCTCCCCTCGCCTACAATTTCGTGGCCGGTCAAATGAAGCACGCCAGAGGCATGACGGCCATCGTCGCTCCCACCGTCAACTCCTACAAGCGCCTGGTTCCAGGATACGAAGCCCCCGTCTACATCTGCTGGGGCCAGGTCAACCGGTCGGCACTGATTCGCATCCCCCGGTACTCCAATGGTCGCGACGAGAGGACGCGCCTGGAGCTCCGTTGCCCGGATCCTAGCTGCAACCCCTATCTGGCCTATGCGGCGATGCTGAAGGCCGGCTTGGAGGGCATCCAGGAGAAGCTGATGCCGCCCCCGCCCGTCGAGGAGAACGTGTACGACTTCAGCGACGAGAAGTTGAAAGAGATGTCCATAGATTCGCTGCCCGGCAGCCTGATGGAAGCCCTCGGGGAATTGGAGAGGGACGAGCTGCTCAGAGAGACTCTGGGCGAGCAGACTTATGAGGCCTTCGTGAGAGCCAAGAAGACAGAGTGGGACCAGTACCGAACCCAGGTCTCCCAGTGGGAGATAGATCAGTACCTCACGCTCCTCTGAACGATGGCCTCAGGGGGACAAATGAACATACCAAGGACACTCCACCTCCTGGTGGGCCTACTGCTCGCCGGATTCCTGGCAGGCTGTGCCCTGGAGATCCCGCAGGCGGGCGAACCCACGCCCACTCCCCTCGCGACGCTGGAAGCATCTGCGCTTCCCACCCCGACCACGGCACCCTCCCCGACGCCAGTCGAGACGCCAATCTCTGTCTCCATACCGCCGCGCCCGCCCGATTTCGACCAGTACAAGGAGACCATTGCGCGATATCTGAGAGACAGCGGTGGCGATGAGGATGGCCTGCGGAGTATGCTCGTGGACTGGGGCGGGCTGCGTCACGTGACCGATTTACTGCGGGTAGACGTGGACGACGACAGCCTGGGAGAGCTGCTGATCGTGCTCGTCGAGCCCTCCCCGGAGTACGGGATCAACCTGCGCGGCGATCTGCTCGTCCTGGACAGAAAGGATGAAATGTTCGAGCTGGCCTACAGCGCTGCTGGCGATTCCATCTTGCTGGATCCCGCCCTCATAGAGGTGGACGACCTGAATGGCGATGGACAGACCGAGATGGCGTTTTCCTTCACGGAATGCGGCGCTCACAC
>DATKVP010000032.1:0-2055 GCA_035530015.1 Anaerolineae bacterium
CTCGTCTATCACTTTGCGCTCGGGCTGAAGGGGTACTAGCGAGGATGAGGAAGCTCAAGTACTTGATCATCGGCCTGGGCGTGGTGGTCGCCGTTACCTACGCCGCCCTGGCCATACTGCTGGTGAACTCCTCCTTAATCAGGGTTCCCAACGCTGCGGGCTTCACGGCCAAGGAGGCATTTCCACCCGCGCAGGAAGCGGCAAGAGCCTGGCAGAGCGACGCGCAGCTCGTGAGCGCCAACGCCAGCTGGCGAGGTCTGCCGCCGGACGAACTCATGACCGAGGAGGTGAGTTGGGCATACACCTTCTTCTCACCTCAAGCGCGCGAGGTGAGGATCTGGTCCGTAACTCCGCAGGGAGCTACCGCAGCGGACACCATCGACGCCAGCCCAAACACCAGGATCTTGGACTTTGCCGCGTGGGAGGTGGACAGTCCTCAGGTGCTTACAGCTTTTATCAATCACGGCGGGCGCAGCTTTGTGGAGGAGAATCCCGAGGCGACTGTCAGCCTTCGCCTTGGGCCGTCCGAAGACGGCAAGTCGCCGATCTGGCTGGCCTTCGGCATTTCCAGCTCGAACAGAAGCACGCTCACCGTTCAGGTGGACCCCGTCAGCGGTGAGGTCAAGACCTCCGGGTCCTAGCCAGCCGCTGACCAAGGCGCGACCCTCATTCAGGAGGGTCGAAAGGGAGGAAACGAGATGAGAGCAAGGATCTTCAGACATCGTGAGGACGGGCAGAGTCTGGTGGAAGTGGCTTTCATGCTCCCGGTGCTGCTCCTCCTGGCGGTCGGGATCGTGGAACTGGGGAACGCCCTCAACGCCTACAACCAGACCATCAACGCCGCGCGAGAAGGTGTGCGGTTCGGCTCCATGGGTGGCTCTGACAACGGCGTGATGACCATCGTACAAGGTGCCGCCTCGCAGCTCACCACCTATGATGACTCCAATTCGGACCTGTACGTCGTGCGGGCCGACTTGACCGGGACT
Organism: Anaerolineae bacterium; assembly: GCA_035530015.1. Taxonomy (GTDB): domain Bacteria; phylum Chloroflexota; class Anaerolineae; order UBA7937; family B3-Chlor; genus JAUVXJ01. Next base: position 987 of record DATKVP010000032.1, read on the forward strand.
GCGCCGAATTGCGCTGTGGATCCGGACACCTTCAGTTGCATGCAGGTCCTGGGTCGGGATGACGATAGTCTGGACACCAATAGTCTGGACACCACGTGTATCGCAGAGGATGAGTTGGTACAAAGATTCGATTCTGGAGAGATCTTCACCTGCGATCTGGAAGTGATCGCCGTGGATCTGTACTACCAATCTCCGTCTCTTCTGGGCCTGCCCCTGGTCAAACAGCTGAGCGAATCGGTGCCTATGAGGAGCCTGGCGGTGATGCGCCTGGAGAATCCGCGCCCCCTTGCGGGTGTGTGCAACGCCTACCCCATCGCAGTGCACCGCGCGGTGGTGGAAGGCAAGAAGAAGGGCGACATAATCGAGGACATCGAAAACGGCACAGGGCTCGGGGAGTTCGGGTGGCTTCGCTGGCCGAACGACCCTGCCGGCGCAAGCTCAGAAAATCTGGCAGACTCCCTGGAAAGACCCACCACCAGTGAGTTCGAGAACGCGGATGGTTCAGGCGATACGCACCTCAGCGTCGGAGACTGGATTTGGGCCAACACAGGGATCACCAACGACATCAAGGTCCGAAACGCTCTGGACGGACTGATCAACAAGGGTTGGATCCGCGTGGTGGTCTTTGACCTGTTCACCGAGGAAGAAGGCGGCAGCAACGTCAGTTTCCACGCCTCCAACTTCGCCATCGTCAAGCTCCTAGGCCACGATTTGCCCAAGGGGAAGATTAAGGTCGAGTTCGTAGGGCTGGACTCGACGGGGTGTGTGGAGTGAGCGTTTGCCGCTTGGCGACTTGCAGCACGATGCGGGCGGACAAAGGGCATCGGGGGAGACGGCGATGAACACTCCTGAGAAGCGGAGGGCCAATCCGCATCGCCGGGACGAACAGGGCCAGGCCATCGTCGTCATCGCCTTCGCCCTCATGGCGCTCGTCCTCTTTGCGGGGCTGGCTCTCGATGCAGCCACCATCTACGCCGGCCAGAGCAGGCTCAAGCGCGCGGTGGACGCCGCCGCTCTAGCCGGTGTGATAGAGCTGCCCAGCACGGACGCGGCGGCAGCGCGTACCCGC
>DATKVP010000033.1:0-3999 GCA_035530015.1 Anaerolineae bacterium
CTATGCTTTCATCGCGGGACGACCTCTCCCCAGCCCTGGTGACCTGGAGATCGACTACCCGGCCTATCTCAAAGGCCTGGCCGAGGCCATGGGTGAGTTGAGACGCTCCATACTGGATCTCATCCGTAGTGGCGAATTGGAGAAGGGGGAGGAATTACTGCGTATCATGGACGAGGTATACGGGATCCTCGTCACCGTGGATTACCCTGATGCCATCACACGGGGACTCAGGCGTACGACGGACATGGTGCGCGGCGTGCTGGAGAGGACCAGGGGGGATCTGACGATGACGGTGCGCCAGCAGAGGCTGGAGGCCACCTTGAGGGACTTCGAGGACAGGATCCTTGACCGACCCGACCAGGAGTAGGGTTCTCAGGGCCAGCGAGATAGGAAGCTATGAGTACTGCGCGCGGGGTTGGTGGCTGTCCCGCGTGCTGGGGTATCCGTCTGCGCACCAGGAGCGCATGGCCTTGGGAGAGGAGGATCATCTCCACCACGGCCGTGCCGTAGTCGGTGCTCGCCGGCTGGAGCAACTCGGATACCTGCTGGTGTTCCTTGGTGTGGCGATAGGTACCATTGCCGCTATCTGGTGGCTTGCCACTGTACTGACCGGGTGAAGCTGTGGCGCTCCACATCGTGCTCGTGCTGTCTCTCGCCGTTGTTCTGCTGCTTACGGGCCTGGTTCTGCTGTGGCGCAGCAAAGGAAAGCGGGGAGAGACAGGCCTTCCCCAAGGGCGGGTTGTCTACGATGATACCGGTGCCTGGCAGGTGTGCCCTCGCCCGCTGTTCTCCCGCCGTTACCTCCTTGCGGGAAAGCCCGACTACATCGTGGCCCAGGGCAATTACCTCATACCGGTGGAGGTGAAACCGCGGCGCACTGCTGCGAGGCCGTACCTGTCCGGCATTCTCCAGTTGGCGGCCTACTGTCTGCTCATCGAAGACAACTTCGACAAGGCGCCTCCCTATGGCATCATCAAGTACGCGGCGGCTACGTTTCCGGTGGAGTACACGCCTGAGCTTCGCCGCCGGTTGTTGGCGACGATGGAAGGTATGAGGCGGGATCTGATCACGGCAGAGGTGGCCCCGAGTCATAAGAACGCCCGGCGCTGTCGCGCATGTGGGCATCGGGAGCAGTGTCAGGCAAGGCTGGAGGAAACGGGTGAGAGTGATCTACTCTAGACTCTCCATGACTTGCGTCGTTGCCTGTCGAGGCGTGCGCTCACCCGACAAGACGTCCTGCACTGCGATTTGCAGGGCCCGTCCCATCCTCTCGAGTTCGGGCGTCGAGGGTCTGTAGAAGGCGTCGGCTAGCAGGCTTTCCAGGAGCTTGACGTAGTCGAGAGGCCAGTCGGTCAGCTGGAGGGCGGACGGTTGTGTCGGGAGATGGTTTGAAGCCTGGCTCCATTGAGCCAGGTTCGCAGGGGTCATCAGCCACTCTATGAGGCGTGCCGCCGCTTCCTGGCGGTACGGCGACTCGGTGATGATCACGAAGGCCCAGCCGCGAGCCATCGTGGCAGGAGTGCCAGTTTCTGTGGGCAGGGGAGCGAAGGCTGTGTCTTGCATTACAGAGCGGCTGGTCAGATACCGCCACGAGCTGATGTGGCTGACCGTGACGTTGCCCTCGGCATAAGCTGCCCAGCTATCCTCCAGGTCTGACAACTCCAGCACTCTCGTCGGACTTACATCCCATATGCGCAATGCATCGTAGAAGCGCAGTACACGCTGTGCGGGAGAATCCTCAAGCACGGGCGACCCTTCCTCATCGGTGAACTCACCACCTTGAGCCAAATACTGGATCAGGAAGGCGTCGTTGACCAGACCGTCCTCGCCGCCCGCGGGAAATGTGTAGCTGACCGGGTCGCTAAAGAGGTCTGCCCAGGTGGCAGGCGGTTCCTCCAGGGCCTTAGTGTAGTAGATCAGGTGCTCGATATCGGCCTCGAACTGTATGCCCCTGAGTTCGCCTTCGAAAGTACACGCCTCAGTGGCGAATGGGAAGAGGCCCGCCCGGAATTCATCGGTGATGAGGTCATTGATGGGCTGAGCTAGCCCTTCCCTCGCCAGCGAATCGAGTTCGAGGGTGTCGACAATGGCCAGATCTGGGAGTACGGTGGGGGCAGCATAGCCAGCCGCGAGAAGTAGATCGAGAACGCCGCTCTCGCCGTAGGGGGCCTTGGTTAGATACTCGACCCCAGTGTCCTCGTTGACAGCCTCGAAAGCCTCGTATTGACCTTGCAGGGTGCTGCTGCCCGCGTTGGCCTCGCCGGGCGAGAACTGGACTGGACCCCACACAGTCAGGGTAATGTGTGAGGGACGGGGTTCCACGAGAGTGGGGGTTGGCGAAGGAGTCGTCTCGGAAATCGCAGTGGCGGCCGGGGTGGGAGTGGCCTCGGCGTCTGCGCTGCGGGGTGTAGGAGACGGCGCGACACTGCAACCAACCAGGGCGACAAATAGCAGTGATCCGAGGATCACCAGGATGCTGGTCAACGTGAGAAGGCGGATGTCTGCTTGTCCGGACATGCCGTTTCCCTCCGACGAGAGGTGAATGGCGCACTGGGGCGGAGAGTTGCTCCATTATACACGAACTCTCCCGCTGCTGCACCTGGAGTAGGCTCGGAGGGTGTTGGTAGTCGGGGCAGCCATGGGCTATGATTCAAGTTGGCGGTGTGAGGACGTCTATGCGCAGGATTCCAGTAGCGCTGGGTGAGTTGAGGAGTCTGCTGAAGGCCTTCGACAGGGAAAGCCTTTCCCTGGACATCGAGGAGGAAGCGCTCTCCAGGCTGGCTATAGTGGGGCCTGTGAACTCCGGCAAATCCACGCTGGTCAACCTTCTCCTGGGCAAGCGCGTATCGCCGGTGACGGCGGTGCCGGGGACGACCAGGGAGGTAATCACGCAGCATCTGGGTCCCTTCACCATCATGGACACGCCGGGCTTTGGCGAGGTGGGCGGTGTGGAGCGAGGCAATGTCGCCTTGCAGGCGATGCGAGAGGCGGATCTGGCGGTACTGCTCTTCGACGGAGCGGCCGGGCTGCGCAAGGACGACTACGATCTCTATCAGCGACTTAGGGCTGAAAGGCTCCCCATCGTCGTGGCGCTGAACAAGATCGACCTGATAGCGAAGGACCTCGAACTCGTTTTGAACGACACTCAGAACAAGCTGGGCGTGTCTGTGGTCCCCATCTCGGGCAAGAGAGGCACCAATGTGGCCAGCGTGCTCTTGCCCCGGATCATTGAGCTGCGGCCTGCGCTGGCGGTGGCGCTGGGCAAAGAACTGCCTTTCTATCGCCGGAAGATGGCCCGCAGCGTCATCCGCAATGCCAGTATGCTCAACCTCCTCATTGGCATGGAACCCATCCCCTTTCTGGATATTCCTCTGCTGCTGGCTAGCCAGGTGCGTTTGACGTTGCGCATCGCCACCATCTACGGTGAGAGTATGGGGCTCGGGCGAGCCAGGGAACTGGTTACGACCATCGGTGGAGGCGTTCTCTTGCGGTACGCGACCCAGCAGGCGCTGAAGTTCCTGCCTGGCCCAGGTTGGATCATCTCGGGGTCCATCGCCGCGGCTGGTACGTGGGCGATGGGTCAGGTGGCGGTGGCCTACTTCGAGAGCAGGAAACGCCTGTCGGCTGCTCAGATGCGTGAGTTGTATGGGCGACTGAGGCGGCGACGCACGAGTACAAGCCTCCGACCCGGGCTCTTACGCAGGATCCATGGCCGCTTGCGGCGTCCGCGCAGGCAAAGTGCCGACTAGACCAACGACAGGAGAGGGGCCTGGGCTCCTGTCGCTGCATCTCCGCTTGACTTCCGCGCAGAACGTCGTACTATGATGTTGTACGAATGAAGTGCCTTTCGTCATGGATGGTATGGAGCGACTAGATGATGAAAACCCTCATCTTTGGCGATGACCGTGATCAGTTGGAGTTCGACGCGTTCGTATTGCGCCAGGCAGGTCTACAGCCCGTCGTCACCACCAGCGAAGAGAAGTTCCTCGCCATGTGCGC